>JASFBI010000011.1 GCA_030149595.1 Desulfobacterales bacterium | reverse complement strand
ATCTTCCTTGACCTTGACAAAAAATCATAGTTTTCGTTCAGACACTATATAAAAGGTGTATCAGAAAAATCTGCATCTTTCCAGACAGGGAAAAACTCTCTTGTTTTTTCAAGAATTTCTTTTGATAAAATAATTGAGGATATGGACTCCTTGTGATCGTTTTCAAGTAAAACTTTACCATCAGGAGCTATAACCATTGAGTGTCCGTTGTATTGTACTTTGTTTTTATCTTCTCCTGTTCTGTTAACACCTATGATATAGGATTGATTTTCTATTGCCCTTGCTTTTAAAAGAGTCTGCCAGTGATAAATACGTTTTTTTGGCCAGTTTGCAATAAACAGTGCAATATCATAATAATTCCCATAATTTCTCAGCCAGCATGGAAATCTTAGATCATAACAGATAAACGGGTTTACCTTCCAGTTTTTAATATTAACAGTAAGATGTTTTGTGCCTTGAGCATATACTTTATCTTCTCCTGCCATTCTAAAAAGGTGACGTTTGTCATAGGTATATATTTTACCTGTGGGAGATGCCCATATAAGCCTGTTGAAATATTGATCATTTTCTTTTGTGATTATACTTCCGACTATATCAGCAGATTTTCTTATTGCACTTTTTTTTAACCACTCTACAAGAGTTCCTGTCATGCTTTGGGCAAATTTTTTTACATGCATTGTAAAGCCTGTAGCAAACATTTCAGGTAAAATTATAAGATCTGTGTCTGCTGTCTGGTCAATTTTTTTATTTAACAGCTCAATATTGCTTTTGGGGTCTTCCCATATTATATCATGCTGTATTATGGTTATACTTAAAGATTTCATTAAAAATTATGCAAAATTGTTTTTAAATAACATACATGGAAGATAAATCTGTCATATCTTTTCCTTAATGACTTCAGGAATAGCAACTTTTGCAGGTATTCTGTCTGCTTGTATGACAGGTGCTGTTGTAGGTATTCTTTTGTAGTAGCGGTTTTATATTTTGACTTTAACATGCCATGGTTCAAAACGAACTCCTAAATTGTTATTTTGTGTGTAGCGCAAATTAATAAAACCGAGGTGATTTAATTTTTTATATACAGGGGTATTGGTAAATCTAACTGAGAAATTTGCTTCTCCGAATCCGGACTGGCCTATATCGAAATCGCCTATGGCGTGATAGGAGTAGCCTGGAGGAGCAAGGGATCTGGAAGCCATAGAGAGGTTCCCATTACTTCTGTAAACTTTATTTAAAAACAGATAAAACTGTTTAATAACGCTTCTTATACCCGAGGTTAAAACAGCTTTATTCCCAACTTCCTTTTTTATTTTTAAATAAGTTTCAAAAGCAGGGCCTTTAAAAAGGTAGTTTCCGTATGAGTGTTTTATTTTAATTGTACTGCATTTATTTATTTTAGATGTGATTTTAGGCAAGGGCTTATTTCCATAAAAACCATAAGTACTGCTTTTTTTGTAAAATATATTTTCAATAAAGTCCAATTCTTTTTTTGTAAATTTACCGATCCTTGGATAGTTTTTTGACAGATTAATGGTTTCATCAAGTCCTAAAAGATAAAAATGTCCATGACCTACTGTATTTTGAATTCTTTTTAATCGTTTTAAAGTTGAAATTAAAGTTTTATAATCTTCTATGCTAATATAAACATCTCCCTTGTGGGGTCTGTCAAAATTTTTCATTTTATGTATATAATCTTTTAGATATTTGTCACTGATAAAATCTTTAGGATTAAATATTTTGCCGGCAGTTTTAGCATATACGGTATTAGATATAAAATAGCTGCTAAAACTAAAAGCTGTTATATTTTTTAAAAATTCTCTTCGTTTAATCATATTATTGCCTGTAACTAACAAATATAATTAGAATTTTTATTTAATGGATTTTAGAAGGATTAAGTAGTAGAAATAAATTTTATGCAAAAAAGTTTTCCTAAAAAGCATATGGAAATATAGTACAGTAAATAAAACATATACAAATTGATAATTAAATCCTATTCTAAAAAAGACCTACCCAAAATAATAAGTTTTTTAAAACATTAAATCAATAAAAAAATTACTTTACTATTTAGTTATTCGGATATGTTCATACTGTATTTAATATTTTTTAAAATAAATTAAAGGTGGCTGGTTTTTTGCCGATAAAAGTATATTATGCAGTTAATTGGGTAATTTAGATTTATCTGGTTGAAATATTTAAGAAGGATGGTAAAAAAGCATATGGAAATAGGTAATAGTAATGTGTTTTTTAATTATTCAGGATATAATCAGGGGCATATAGACAAATATTCTGATGACTCTATCCAAAATCCTGAAGAAGTTCAAATAAATAGTGAAAAACCAGATAATGCAGTTAAAAACAGTGAATCTGAAAAGGAAAATGAAAAAAAACAGTTAGATAAAAAAGGGGAGTTGACAAAGCAGGAGTTAAAAGAGGTAGAAACTCTTAAAAAAAGAGACAGGGAAGTAAGAGCGCATGAGATGGCACATATAGCGGCTGGTGGTCAATACATTACAAGTGGTGCAGCATTTGAATATAAAAGAGGAGCAGACGGTGGAAGTTATGCTGTTTCCGGTGAAGTAAAAATAGACACCTCAAAAGAGAGTGGAGATCCTGAAAAAACCATAAAAAAAATGCAGATAGTAAAAGCTGCAGCTTTAGCTCCTAAAGAACCGTCATCTGCAGATAGAGCAGTTGCTGCCAAAGCAGTCCAGATTGAAGCCCATGCCCAGGCTGAATTGTTTAAAAAGCGTACGGAAGAAGCATTGGAAGGTGAAGAGGAGATAGAGTCAGATAATAATAAATTGGAAAATAATAAATCAGATGTTGAAAAAGAGGACAGAGGTCAAATTAAAACAGCAAACTATTTTAATAATGAACCGGATTTTCAAAAAGGAAGTATAATTGATCTTGCAGAGTAAAAAAATATTGACTATTGATTTTTCAAGATATAAATTAGGTATTTATATAATCTGCATGGCTGGAAGCATGGTTATTCTTTATCGGTCACAACAAAAAATGAAAGTTCAATGATTCTAATCGTTTGGATGGACTTTTATATAAATAGAGAAGTTTTTTTAGTTAACGGAATACAGTTAAAATCTGTAACGTACCCAACGCTGTAACCGGAAATACTTTTTTTTTGCACCAAAGTTGTAAAAAGTCACTGCTTTATTTTTTATTGAGTGGGAAGACAGCATATTAAAAAAGTTCCGGAAGTCAGAAGACGAACTAAAAACATGATTTATAAATCTGAAGGCAAAGGGTTTTAGCGATTTTTTTTTCGTTAAAACCCTTTTTTTATTTAAAGGAGAGAATATGAAAACCCAGATAGAGCTGGCAAAAGAAGGGATTGTTTCAGAGCAGATGAAAAAAGTTGCAGCAGATGAGGGAATTTCTGTTGAAATAATAAAAGGGCGTGTTGCAAAAGGTGAAATAGTTATAGCAAATCACCCTAAAAGACAAAATCAGAGAATTGTAGGGATAGGAATGGGGCTTAGAACCAAAGTGAATGCCTCAATAGGTACTTCGTCTGATATCTGTGATATTGATGCTGAAGTAAGAAAAGCAAAGGCAGCAGAAGAGGAGGGAGCAGATACCCTGATGGAGCTTTCAGCAGGCGGGGATCTGGATGCTATAAGAAGGGCAGTTTTGTCAAATACCAATCTTCCTGTTGGAAATGTACCTCTGTATCAGGCATTTAAAGAGACAGGTAGAAAGTATGGAGATCCCGGAAAACTTGACCCTGAATTTTTATTTGATCTTATTGAAAAACAGTTGGATGACGGGATAAGTTTTATGGCTATCCATTGCGGGATAAACAGATATACAATAGAGCGTTTGAGAAAACAGGGGTACAGGTACGGGGGACTGGTTTCAAAAGGTGGAACTTTTATGGTTGCCTGGATGGATAGAACTGGTAAGGAAAACCCTTTGTATGAACAATTTGACAGAGTATGTGCATTAATGAAAAAATATGATGCTGTGCTTTCTCTTGGAAATGGCATACGTGCCGGAGCAATACATGACAGCCATGATCGTGCCCAGATGGCTGAAATGATAATAAATTGTGAATTAGCTGAAACAGGCCGTAATTTAGGGTGTCAGATGATGGTGGAAGGTCCGGGGCATGTGCCTTTAGATGAGATAGAAGGCAATATTATGCTTGAAAAGAGAATGAGCGGGAATGCACCATATTATGTTTTAGGACCTATACCTATGGATTCAGGAGCAGGATATGACCATGTTGTTGCTGCAATAGGAGCTGCAAATTCTACACGTTATGGGGCAGATCTAATATGTTATATTACTCCGGCAGAGCATCTTGCCCTTCCCAATGAAAATGATGTAAGAGAAGGGGTAAGGATAACCCGTCTTGCAGTAAGGGTCGGAGATATAGCCAAATACCCCCAAAGAAGAGATAATGAAAAGTATGCTGCAATGTCGAGACGTGATATGAGATGGGATGATCTGGAAAAATATCTTATGTTTCCGGATATTGCCAGAAAAATCCGTGAAGATCGTGAGCCTGAAAATAAATCAACATGTACCATGTGCGGTGACTTTTGTGCCATGAAAAAAGGGATGGAAGTTTTTAAAGCAGACATATCTCCCCAAAAAAAGATGAAGTAAATCAGTATTTATAAATTCAGCTGGCATATCTTAATGGTCGACAGGCTGTTACAGAATGAAAATTTTTTCAAGTTCAAGGCAAAAAAATCAATTTAACCGCAGGTATACCCGTTGTATTCCGAGGATTAAATTGATTTTTTAACGCAGAAATTGTATAAATTAGTGTTCTGTAACAGTCTGTTTATGTGTTTTCTTTTGAAATTACAATTTTACTGCACAATTATTGTTTTTTTCATACCCTATGGTTGAATGGGGCGTGGAGCCATAATCATGGCCTGGCCATACAATAGTGTTATTATCTAAAGTATAAAGCCTGCTTTTAATAGAGTTTGCAATCTCTTTAAATGATCCACCTGGAAGGTCAGATCTTCCCACAGTTTCTACAAAAAGAGTATCACCTGTAAACAGATTACCGCCAGAATATAAACAGATGCTTCCCTTTGTGTGTCCTGGTGTGAGAATTACTTTTATTTTTGTTTTTCCTATTTCAATTATATCATTATCTTCCAGTAAAATATCAGGAACAGGGGATTTTTTTCCTCCTAAAATTCTTGATAAAGATCTGTTTATAAACCCTGTAAGTTTTACAGAGTCTGTTTTGTGAATACATAACTGAGCCCCTGTGTTTTTTATAATATCAGCATTACCTGCTGTGTGATCGCTGTGGCAGTGGGTATTTATAACATGAGTTATGCGGAAATTTTCCGATTTTGCTATTTTCAATATTTTCTTTGTTTCAAAAGCAGGATCTATTAAAGCACATGTTTTTGTTGTCTTATCGCCAACGAGGTAGCAGAAAGTTGCCATTTTTGTAAGTTTTATCTGGATTATTTTCATATGATTTTTTTTAGTATTGAAAGATGAACTTCATTATAAATAAAGATTAATATCTTGATTGTACTGCAAAGTCAAATTGAAAAATATAGCCAAATTTTTTATATGAAACTCCGTCCAACAGACCGTAATCATGAGAGTTTTAATTTTCGTTGTGGTAGATAAATCCGCCATGTATGTTATATGAAACTCTGTCCAAACGATTAGAATCATTGAACTTTCATTTTTTGTTGTGTGGCCGATAAAGAATAACCATGCTCCGGCCATGCCGGTTATAATGAAGAGTGTTGCTTGTTTCTATAGTTTGTTTGACAAAGTTTAAAATATGGCATATGCTGATATCAGTATGCAGTCGCATAATAGCATTATTATTGGGAGGTTACTATGAAAGCTATAACCATAAGAGGCGTTGAATCTGAAGTTGCTGAAAAATTAAAAAGAGTAGCTGGAAAGCAAGGAGTGAGTGTTAATCACCTGGTACTTGAGTTCATTAAAATAAGTCTTGGGTTAAAAAAAGAGAAGAAATTTTCACGTATATATGATGATCTCGATGACTTATTTGGTAGATGGAATGATGATGAATTTAAAAAAATAAGTGATTCAATAACTGTCCAGCGTCAAATTGATCAGGAACTCTGGAAATGAAAAAGGTATTAATTGACACCAATATTTATTCACTGGCAATGACGGGGGATAGTAATGTTGTTGATATATTAAGAAGAATTGATATAATTGGTTTTTCAGTCATTAGCATTGGAGAGCTTTATTCTGGTTTCAAAGGTGGCAGCCGGGAAGCAAAAAACAGGGAAGAACTCAATCTTTTTCTGGATTCTCCAAGAGTTGTTGTTTGCACTATTAATGTAGAGACTGCTGATTTTTATGCTTTAATACTCAATAACCTAAAAGTTGCGGGAACTCCTATCCCGACAAATGATATATGGATTGCAGCTGTTTCATTTCAGTATGGTTACAAAATATTTACAAAAGATAAACATTTTAATTTAATTCCTGGATTAGCACAATTATAAAATACTTTCAGCACCCGGCTATTTTTTTAGTACTGAAAAACAACCTCTGCTATAAAAAAATTTAATACTGCTATAAAAAAATTTAATAGTAAAACACAAAAATTTTTAAAATTTTATAGATATTTCTATTATAAAAAATATTTCACAAAAAAAATTAATATTCTGATCTGCCTGTAAAGTCAACTGATTCTAATAAAAATATAAGCATTTATATTGTTATTTTAAGTATTTTTTTATGCTGGCATAAAAATTGATTATAGTATCTGGAAGGAGGCAGGTAAATATGAAAAATAATTCAGGTTTTACTTTAATGGAGCTTATGGTGGTTATTGCCATAGCAGGTATTTTAGCAAGTATTACAATTCCAGGAATAATTAGCTGGATTCCAAAATACAGATTAGATAATGGAGCACGGGAAATTTATTCTGTAATACAGAGTGCTAAATTAAGGGCAGTAAGAGATAATACTGATGTTGTTATTCTGTTTGATCCTGATGGTGATGGAGTTTTTAATGACACTTATCTGGCATTTATTGATAATGGAGCAGGAAGTGCTGATGCAGATAGTAATGGTGTTTTAGATAATGCCGGCAATAATATCTGTGATGCAGGGGAGACTATTTTAAAAAGCGGCAAGCTTCCTTCAGGTGTAACAATAACATCAGCAGGGTTTGGGGCTGTGACAAGGACAGGATTTAACAGCCGTGGACTTCCGGTACTTATAGGAACTGTTACAGTTACAAACAGTCAGAATCAATCCAGAAATGTAGTTGTAAATATTACCGGAAGTGTGAGCATACAGTAAATATTTAAAGGCAAAAGGGTGGTTAGTTATGTTTTTAAGTAAGGAAAAGGGATTTACACTTATAGAGCTTTTGGTAGGCATGATGATTATGGGAATAGTGTCTGTTGGTATGCTTAAGTCATTTAGGTCTCAAACCCAGAGCTACAGAGTGCAGCAGCAGGTGGTGGATATGCAGCAAACCCTGAGAGCTGCGATATATAAGATGGAAAGTGAAATAAGGATGGCAGGTTTGGATCCCACAGGCAATGCAGGTGCTTCAATAGTTACAGCAGGTCAGGGTACAATTCAGATAACAATGGATTTTACAGGTGGGGAGAGTGATTCAAATGATAATGACGGAGATGGTTTAATTGATGAAGGAAGCGATGGTGTTGATAATGATTCTGATGGATTAACAGATGAGGCAGACGAAAGTGAGTGGTTTAACGGTGTGTTTACAGATGCCAATGAAGATATAACCTATACTCTTGCCGGAGGAAATCTCACAAGGAACACTCAGCCCTTGGGACTTAATATAGATGCATTAAATTTTATCTACTTTGATGAAAATGGCAGCCAGTTAGATGATGATGGGGCTGGGAATGTGGTGGCAAGTATAGAAGACATAAGATCAGTTCAGGTTGTACTGATTGCAAATTCAGGATCAAGTGTAAGCAGTATAACCGACAGCAGGGTTTATACCAATCAGATAGGCGATATTGTTTTAGATAAGTCTGCTGCTCCTGATAAATTAAAAAGACGTGTTTTAACAACAGAGATAAAATGCAGAAATTTAGGGCTGGAGTAGGGAGGATAATTATATGATAGTTAAAAAAGAGAAAAGAGAAAATAAAAAATCGGATGGTTTTACTCTGATTGAGGTGACCATTGCAATGGCAATACTATCTGTCGGCATATTAGGAGTAGCAGGTATGCAGGTAGCATCCATGAACAGCAATAGAAATGCCGGTAATATAACTTCCAATGCAACATGGGCAGTAACACGCGTAGAAGATCTTATGACACTTGCATATACCCATGCAGATATTGCAGCAGGCGTTCATACACCTTCTTTGACAACAGACAGCATAGATAACAACAGCAATGGTTTTATAGATGAAGCAGGAGAGGGTGGTAATTTGACAATAAGCTGGAATGTGGTGGATGACAGCCCTGTTACAAGGTCAAAAACAGTAACAGTATCCCTGACAAGGACAGGGCAGGGAGGCACGAAAACAGTTTCGTTAACCCAGGTGATTCCGGAGATTCTTTAATATGAAAAACAGGATTTATAAATTTTTAAAAAAGGAGTGTGTAAAGGATAGTAACTTTTTTATACACAATATAAAAACAACTGAAAAAGGGCTTTTTACTTTTTTAAAAAATGAAGATGGATCAGTAATTGTATTTGCCCTTATTATACTGGTTATAGTAACTATTATGGGTATAACCTCAACAGAAAACTCAAATGTAGAAGTTCAGATAGCAGCAAACGATCACTTTCATAAAATAGCTTTTTACAATTCAGATGCAGGTATTTATGCAACTCCAAAGCTTATTTCAAGGACAATTAATGCAAACAGTGAAATAACAGAAGGTGCAGGAGGGGACGCTCCGGGTGTTACATATCTGGCATCTTCAGGGACGTATACCACAGGGGATTTTTACAGGCAGCTTTTGGGTTATGATGCATATGATGGAGGAGCACCTGATATAGATTATGCAGCATTAAGTACCGAGGTAGATGTGGAAAGAAGAAGAAGTCAGCATGTAGAGGGTGGTGGGGCTGAGTTTGCTACAGGCTCAGAAGGTATAGGTGTGGGTTCTGCAGGAGGAGTTGCTGTTTATTACGGGCTTTATTCAGATGGAACAGGCCCCAGAAACAGTACGACAAGCCTTGAGGCAGAGTATCGTAAAGTTGTTGGCATGGCAGGAGGATTATAAAATGAAAAAAAGTTTGTTTTTACTGGCACTGTTTTTTACAGGTATGTTTTTTCTGGAACAGAAGAGTTTTGCAGCAGAACCTACCATGGCTGAATACACAGCATATCCTGTCTTTATGGCAGACAGTGTACAGCCCAATATTATGATAATTCTGGATAATTCCGGAAGTATGAATTTCAATGCATATGGTGATCCTGCAAATAATGATGATGTTGTTCAAAATGATGTGTTTCGTGGTGAGCCCTATGGTGATTTTTTTAATGTATCAGTATCATCAGGAGGTGATGATGCTGAAGAAAAAGATATATCAGGTAGTGTTTCTTACACAAATAGTGGTGACCTTGATATAGGGGCATGGGATGTTGATTATACCCAAACTCCTCCAGTAATTACAACTCCTAATATAGTTGGAGTAAGATTTGAAAATATTGCTTTGCCTAAAGGTGCTGTAATATGCAGTGCACATATTGTGTTTACAGCATACAGGGATGATACAGTGGCATCAGATTTTGAAATTTTTGGTGAGGATATTGATGATGCCCCTGTGTTTAGTTTAGTAGCTGACAACATAAAAGGCAGAACATATACCTCTTCTGTTTTGTGGAGTGCTGTTCCTGCATGGACGCAATATAATAAATACAGTACCCCTGATATTTCATCCATTGTTCAAACCGTAGTAGATAGAGCCGGATGGGTAAAGGGTAATGCTATGGTATTTAAATTTGCAGGTACCGGCAAAAGAGATGCATATTCCCGTTATGCAAGTACATCAAGAGCTCCTGTACTGGTTGTTGAATATACGGATGCAGTTGGTGAAAACAAAAGATATTACGGATATTTTAACCCTGATTTTTTCTATGAATATGACAGTAATAAATTTGTACATAAATACAAAAAAATTGAATACTCTGGATGCCCGTCAAGCGGATCATGGAAAGTTGCTGCATTAAGTGAGCTTAACGGGGTAGATAATGATGGTGATGGTGAAGTTGATGAAAATGATGAACTGACAGTAACAACACTCTCGGATGCTGCTATTGTAAGTTCCAAACTGTGGGACGGAAACTGGCTTAACTGGCTCTGCATGAGAAGAATTGATGCACTGAGAAAGGTTATAATGGGTGGTCTTGCAACATCCAGAACCGGAGGTGGTAATCAGGTAAACATAGGAGAAAAACCTTCTCAAACGAGTAGAACATTTACAAAGGTGTTTGACTCTTCAATAGGCTCTGCAGCTTCTCCCTATGATGGAGTATATTCATATACTATGGATAAGGATGCTAATATTAATGTTGATGGAGACACATACCATATAAAAATACAAAAAGATATAAACTATGAACCCAGTGAATTTAAAGATGGCAATATATCAGGAGTATTGCAAAAAGTAGGGGACAAGGCAAGGTGGGGGAATATGTTTTATAAGAATGGATCAGGAAATAATGGAAGCGGAGGTAGTGTAAAGCATACCATTGGCACTAATATGACAACACTAATTACAAATTTGCAACTTACTGGCTGTGATACATGGACACCACTTGCTGAAACCATGTATGTGGCAACCCAGTATTTTAAGCAGGAGGATCCTGAATCAGGTCTTGAGTATGCGACTGGTGTTGCACCCAATGCAAACACAGGTCAAGATCCGTATTATAACAGCGGGTTTGTCCACTGTGCCAAAAGTTTTGTTATTTTGTTAACTGATGGAGCATCTACTAAAGATGGTAAAATACCTGATTTTTTAAAGGATTTTGATGGGGATGGAGATAATACAGCATGTAATGAAGATGCTTCACCACCATCAAATTGTGATTATGGTTCAGGTGGTACGGATTATCTCGATGATGTTGCCCTTTATGCAAGAACCACAGATCTTCGTTCATCTACTGTAGGTAAAACTGAACTTGAGGGTGATCAGAATATTATTCTTTATACTGTATATGCATTTGGTAATGATGATGATGCCCGAAATCTTTTAAAGGATGCAGCAAGAAACGGAGGTTTTAAAGATAGAAACGGGAATAACCGGCCAGACGGTACATATGCAAGTGCTGCTGAAGACCGCCTTGAGTGGGATGAGGATGGTGATAATATTCCTGATACATATTATGAGGCAGATGATGGATATATTCTTGAAAAAAAACTTCTTGAAGCTATTACAGATATTCTAAACAGGGCAGCATCCGGAACGTCAGCATCTGTTCTTGCCACAAACAGTGAGGGTGAAGGTAATATGGTTCAGGCATATTTCAGGCCGTCTGTAACCGAAGGTATAACTGATGCAAAGTGGAGAGGTTTTCTTCACTCTCTGTGGGTAGATCCCTGGGGCAATTTGCGGGAGGACTCCAATGGAAATCACAAACTTGATCTTGTAAATACAGCAGATTCAAGTGTGCGGGCTGAAGCAGATATGATAATTTCATATAAACGTGATGAAGCATCCAATGACACAAAAATAGTAAGGTATACAACCCATTATCGTTATGATCCCAGAAATACAGACAATCAGGAGTGTATATTAGATACATTAACTCCGGCAGGAGTATGTACAACGATATATGAAACACTGGAATTAGAAGAGATAGATCCTGTTTTTGAGGCAGGCAGTGTGCTTGTTGATCGTGATCCTGCAACAAGAAAGATTTTTACATATGTGGATAAGGATTCTGACGGGGTTGTTGATGAGGTATCATATAATCATCTTGATTCAACAGATGAAGCGGTAGATTTTAATACAGCTTCATCATCTGTTCTAACTTCTTATTTTGGTGTAGCAGATGTGTCAACTTGGGCTTGGCTTGGTGCAACAGGAGCTCCCACAAGCGCTGACAATCTTATAAATTATCACAGGGGGACA
>JASFBI010000250.1 GCA_030149595.1 Desulfobacterales bacterium | reverse complement strand
ACACTGGCAACATTAAAAAAGCTCTACAGACTTTTTTTCAGAATAGGCATTACAACAAATGAAGCAATTGAAAGATCATTTGCTGAAATTGATCAAATTCCTGAAGTAGTCAGTTTTGTTAATTTTATTAAAAAATCTGAACGTGGAATAACAAGGTAAAGTAATCTATTGGGAAAAAATATGAAAATCGGTTTAATTTCCGGAAGTGGCAGTCTCCCCATTATTTTTTCAAAGAAAGCATTGGAAAAAGGACATCTGGTATATGCTGTTGCCCATAAAAATGAAACAGACACTACCCTAAAAGGGCATGTAAAAGATTTGATATGGGTTCAATTAGGTGAAATAGACAAAATAATTAATTTTTTTAAAATAAACAATATCAATCAGGCTGTAATGATTGGGGGTATAAAAAAAACCGAAATTTTTTCTTCTGATGCACCTGATAAAAAAGTAGTCTCCCTTATATCTGATTTAAAAAACATACATGATGATGCTCTTTTAATAGAAATTGCAAATTTGTTTGAATCCATGGGGATTAAAATTCTATCATCCACTTTTCTTTTACCTGAAATAATAGCAGATAAAGGATGCTGGACAAAAAGAGTACCTGCTCCATCTGAAAAAAAAGATATTAAACTGGGATGGCGTATGGCAAAAGAGATAGGAAAGCTTGATATAGGCCAATGTGTAGTAATTAGTAAAGGGGTTGTTACAGCTGTTGAAGCGATTGAAGGGACAGATGCTGCCATAAAAAGAGGGGCAGAATTAAGTTATGGCGGGGCTGTTATTGTAAAAGTTTCCAAGCCGGATCAGGACTTAAGGTTTGATGTTCCTGCCATAGGCACAGCTACCATTGAGACCATGTACAAATCAGGAGCAAAAGTGTTTGCTATAGAAGCTTTTAAATCTATTGTCATGGAAAAAGAAGAGGTGGTAAAACTGGCTGATCGTTACAATATAACGGTTGTGGCCTATGATGAAAACGATTTTTAAAGGTTTTGGTTATGAATACAGTTAAGAATAAAACAATAATGATAATTGCAGGAGAACCTTCCGGGGATGTTCATGGAGCTCATCTTGTAAACGCCATTAAAAAAAAAAACCCTGATCTTACTTTTTTTGGAATAGGAGGAGACAGTTTAAAGGCTGCTGGTGTTAAAATTGTTGTTCATGCAGACAAACTTTCTGTAATGGGTTTTACTGAAGTTTTTATTAAAATACCTTTAATACTTAACTGCCTTAAAATAGCAAAGCAGACACTTGTAAATAAGAAACCAGACCTTCTTATTTTAATAGATTTCCCTGATTTTAACCTGAGAATGGCAGCCTTTGCAAAAAAACAGGGGGTTAAGGTTCTTTACTATATAAGCCCCCAGGTATGGGCATGGAGATCAGGGAGAGTAAAAAAAATCGCAAAAATTGTTGATCATCTTGCTGTAATTTTACCTTTTGAAAAAAAATATTACAAATCCCATGACATAGCAGTAACATATGTAGGCCACCCTTTAATGGATAATTATCTATGTAAGGAAAAAAACAACTCTCCAAAAAACTGCGGGAATAAAAATATTGTAGGCCTGTTTCCAGGCTCAAGAAAAAGTGAAATTGAAACTCTTCTGCCCATTATGTTAAATACATGTATAATTATTGCAAAAAATATAGGTAAAACAGAGTTTCTTCTTTCTGTTGCTCCATCTGCAGATAAAGGCATGATGCTTGCTGCAGTAAGGCCTTATAAAGGCATGATAGACATTAAACTAATTTCAGAAAAAGCAGATAAAGTTTTAAACAGAAGTACTCTATGTATTGCAGTATCAGGGACAGTTACCCTTGAAGCTGCTATTTTAGAGACACCCATGATAATAATCTACAAATGTTCAACAATAAATTATTTTCTTGGGAAAATTTTAGCAAATATAAAACATATTGGTCTTGCAAATATTATAGCAGATAAAACCATTGTTCCTGAACTTATTCAAAAGGATGCCACTCCCAAAAAGATAGCCAAAGAAGCATGCAGGCTTTTATCTGATCAGAAAGCTCTTAATAAAACAGCTGCTGATCTTTTAAAAGTAAGAATAGCTTTAGGAGAGCCTGGAGCTTCGGACAAAACCGCAAATATTGCCATATCACTTATAAAAAAAACAGACAAAATATAGAGAAAGAAGTTTTTATTATGAAGAAATTATCTTCCTGGTCAATTAAACCAAGGCATAAAGAGATACTTTTAATGGTAAGTGAAAATAAAAGCAAACTTTTCATTGCCATGTTTTGCATGCTCATAGCAGCAGCCACAACAGCAGCCACAGCCTATCTTGTAAAACCTATCTTAGACGATATATTTTACAATAAAAATACGGAGTTACTTAAAATAATACCTGTTGCCGTAGTATTGATATTTCTTTTAAAAGGCATTTCCATGTTTATTCAGGAGTATCTGATGAACTATGTAGGAGAGGATATCATAAGAAGATTACGAAACAGGCTTTATGAAAAAATTACTGATCTTCCCATCTCTTTTTTTCAAAAGGAAAAAACAGGGGAACTTATGTCCAGAATAACCAATGACGTTAATATTTTAAAAAGCATGGTATCAACTGCCATAACGAACTCTTTAAGGGACTTTTTTACAATTATTGGTTTAACAGGTGTGATTTTTTACAGGGACTGGAAAATGGCTATATTTGCTTTCTTTATTCTTCCTGTAGCTTTTTACCCCATTATACAGTTTGGCAGAAAAATACGAAAAATAAGTACAGGATGCCAGGAGACAATGGCTGATCTAAACTCATTTTTATATGAAACATTTACAGGAAATAAAATAGTTAAAGCTTTTGGCATGGAAGAGCATGAAAAAAAAATATTTGTACATAAGACTAACAACCTTTTCAGGCTTGAAATGAAAGCAGTTATTATAAGAGCTCTTTCATCTCCCACAATGGAATTTTTAGGAGGAGTCGGAATTGCCTTTATTATATGGTATGGCGGATTCAGCGTAATTTCAGGATCATCTACTCCAGGTACATTTTTCTCATTTATGGCAGCAGTTCTTATGCTTTATGATCCTGTAAAAAAAGTAAGCGGCCTGAATAACTCTATTCAACAGGGTCTTTCAGCATCTGATAGAATATTTGAAATTCTGGAAACAGAGTCTGACATTATTGAGATAAATGATCCCATAAAGATAGAAAAAAAAGCTCATACGATAATCTTTGACAATGTTTTTTTTAAATATAAAAAAACAATGATATTAAAAAATATAAATTTTAAAGTAGAGACAGGTGAAATAGTAGCTCTTGTAGGTACAAGCGGTGGAGGAAAAACTTCTTTGGTTAATCTTATACCGAGGTTTTATAATATCTGTAATGGAGAAATTTTAATTGATAATATAAATATCAACAATTTGACAATATCATCCCTTCGTAATCAGATAGCCATTGTAACACAGGAGCCAATACTTTTTAATGACACAATAAAAAACAATATCGCTTACAGCAAACCGGATGCCACAGAAGATGAGATCATAAATGCAGCAAAAGCAGCTTTTGCCTATGATTTTATTCAAGATTTTCGGGAAAAATTTGAAACAACCATAGGAGAGTTGGGAAATCGTTTGTCAGGAGGAGAAAAGCAAAGAATTTGTATTGCAAGGGCACTTTTAAAAAATGCTCCCATACTGATTTTAGATGAAGCCACATCAGCTCTTGACACAGCATCTGAACAGATAGTTCAAAAAGCACTGGAAAACCTTATGAAAGGCAGGACAACCTTTGTCATTGCCCATAGACTGTCAACAATAGTAAAAGCAGACAAGATCTTTGTTATTGTAAATGGAGAAATAATTGAACAGGGCAGTCATGAAGAGCTGATATCTACAAAAAAAGAGTACTACAAACTTTATAATCTGCAAAAAGAAAATCGTTAAAATGAACAGATGATTTTCCAGATTGTTATATAATGAAAATGTCAAACAGAGAAACTGGATAAAGGAGTTCCGGGGACGTGAGGTGTCCCCTTCGTCCCCGGAACTCGCAAAATTCTAACAGGTTATTGGTTTATATTTGTCTTTTTTTAGGACATTTAAATCATATAGAAAATCCAAAATGACTTCCATCTGACATTTCAATATCCAGTT
>JASFBI010000010.1 GCA_030149595.1 Desulfobacterales bacterium | reverse complement strand
TACATGGCAGATTTATCTGCCACAACGAAAATTGAAACTCTCATGATTACGGTCTATTGGACAAAGTTTCATATAAAAAAAAGGGAGAAAAACAGATCTGTTATTCTCCCCTCTCCTTTTTTATATAACATACATGGCAAATTTATTTTACATCAGATACAATGCTTGCTTTAATAAATTCACGATTTAATCTTGCAATATTTACAATGGATATCTCTTTGGGACATTCTGCTTCACACTCTCTTTCGTTGGTACAGTTCCCAAAACCAAGATCATCCATACATCTTACCATGGATATAGCCCGCATAGCTGCTTCTGGTCTGCCTTGAGGAAGTAAAGCCAGCTGAGAAACCTTTGCACTGACAAAAAGCATACCAGAAGCATTGGGGCATGATGCAACACAAGCTCCACACCCGATACAGGCTGCAGCATCCATAGCCTTTTCTGCAATATCCTGGGGTACAAGAATGGCATTCCCGTCTATAGTACCTCCGGTGTTAACAGAAACAAACCCACCTGCCTGAATGATTTTATCAAGAGCACTACGATCAACAACAAGATCTTTTATAAGCTTAAACGCTCTTGCCCTCCAGGGTTCTATTACAATGGTATCACCATCACCAAAATGACGCATATGGAGCTGACAAAGAGTAGTACCTGATTCCGGCCCATGGGCACGTCCGTTTATCATGGCTCCACACATACCACAGATCCCTTCACGGCAATCATGATCAAATGCAATAGGTTCCGTGCCATCTAAAGTCAGCTGCTCATTAATAACATCTATCATTTCAAGAAACGACATATCCGTAGAGATGTCTCTGGCCTGATACGTTTCTAGTCGGCCCTTAACATTAGGCCCCTTTTGACGCCAGACCTTTAATGTCAAATTAATGGTCTTTGTCACTTGTAACTCCTTTGTGTTAATTTTACATTTTCAAATTTCAGCTCTTCTTTATGCATTTCAGGCTTCTCACCTTCTCCTGTATATTCCCAGGCAGATACATGACAACAATTTTCATCATCACGCATGGCTTCATTTTCAGCTGTCTGATAATCTTCATTAAAATGACCGCCACAGGACTCTTGCCTGGATAGAGCATCAGTTATCATAAGTTCACCAAATTCAAGAAAATCTGCTACCCGGCCGGCTTTTTCCAGACTCTGGTTAAAATCTTTTCCAGAACCTGGAACATTAGCATTTTTCCAAAACTCACTCTTAAGCTCCTGAATCATACCCACAGCCTTTGTAAGCCCTGCATTATTCCTTGCCATTCCACAATGATCCCACATAATAAGTCCGAGTTTTCTGTGAATATCATCAACTGTCCGTCTGCCTTGCATGGAAAGCAGCTTTTTTGTTACATCCGAAACTTCTCTTACTGAATCCTTAAATACAGAATCTTCTGTGGAAATCTTAGGTAATGATGCCTGTGCAAGATATCCACCAATGGTATAGGGTATAACAAAATATCCATCGGCAAGACCCTGCATAAGAGCACTTGCTCCAAGACGATTTGCCCCGTGATCTGAAAAATTAGCCTCACCCAAAACAAAGAGTCCATCAAGATTACTCATCAGATTATAATCCACCCACAATCCACCCATTGTATAATGGATAGCCGGATAAATCATCATTGGAGTAACATATGGATCATCAGCTGTTATCTTTTCATACATTTCGAAAAGATTTCCATATTTTTTGGCTATAACATCTTTTCCGTCTCGTAAAATTGCATCTTTAAAATCAAGATAAACAGCAAGACCAGTAGGTCCTACTCCCTTACCCATATCACACTGCTCTTTGGCATTTCGTGAAGCAACATCCCTTGGAACAAGATTGCCAAAGCTTGGATATTTATTTTCAAGATAATAATCTCTTTCTGATTCCGGTATATCTCCGGGATTTCGATTATCCCCCTTCTTTTTCGGAACCCAGACCCTGCCGTCATTTCTTAAACTTTCACTCATAAGCGTCAGTTTTGACTGAAAAGTACCGTGCACTGGTATGCATGTAGGATGAATCTGTGTAAAACAAGGGTTTGCAAAAAAAGCACCTTTTTTGTAAGCTCTGTAACCTGCTGTTACATTACATGCCATGGCATTTGTAGACAGATAAAATACATTTCCATATCCACCTGTACACAATACAACAGCATCTGCCTCATGGCTTTCAATTTCACCATTTACAAGATTTCTTACAACAATCCCACGGGCTTTACCATCTGCTACAACAAGATCTAACATCTCCCTTCTGGGAAACATAGAAACCTTTCCTGCTGCGATCTGCCTTGACAAGGCACTGTAAGCTCCCAAAAGAAGCTGCTGGCCTGTCTGGCCCCTTGCATAAAATGTTCTGGATACCTGTGCACCGCCAAAACTTCTGTTTGACAGAGTACCCCCATATTCACGGGCAAAGGGAACTCCCTGGGCAACACACTGATCTATAATATTACGACTCACCTGGGCAAGACGATATACATTAGCCTCCCTTGCTCTAAAATCACCGCCTTTTACAGTATCGTAAAAAAGCCGCCAAATACTATCGCCATCGTTCTGATAATTTTTTGCAGCATTTATTCCACCCTGGGCTGCAATACTGTGTGCACGCCTCGGACTGTCCTGAATACAAAATGTTTTAACATTATAACCTAATTCGGCAAGTGATGCCGATGCAGATCCACCCGCAAGTCCGGTACCAACAACAATAATATTATATTTTCTCTTGTTGGCCGGATTGACAAGTTTAAGATCAAAACAGTGTTTATCCCATTTCTCCGAAAGTGGCCCTCCAGGGATTTTTGAATCAAGTTGCATAGCTTTTCCTTTCTATGAAAAAAGCAAAATATAAACAGGCAGAAAACCAAAACCTATGGCTATAACCAAGCCGATAAGGGTACTGGTCAATCTAATTACCGGCATATATTTAACATGATTTACGCCAATTGTCTGAAAAGCGCTCCAAAAACCGTGACTTACATGAAAAGCAACAACTATCATGGCTGCTACATAAGCAGTTATATAAACAGGGTCTGAAAACGCACTAAAAACGATCTGTGAAATAGTCTGGGTTGTTTTATCAACAAAATGAAAATTCATAAGATGAAAAACAACAAAAGCCAGGATTAGTAATCCGGTATAAGGCATGGTTGCAGAACCAATTGTCCGTCCACCTGCATTTTTTTTCATAACATATCTCTCAGGTCTTGCCCTTAAATTTCCAAAAAAAAGCGTCAACCCTGTAACAATATGAACTATAAAAAAAATCAACAAAGAAATTTCTGCAAAAGTAATCAAAGGACCTAACGAATGAAGATGTTCTGCATAAGAGTCCAGTGCTTGTTTGCCTCCATATATGGAAAGATTACCAGCAAGATGCCCTGCTAAAAATCCGCAGAAAGCAAAACCTGTTAAAGCCATAATAATTTTTTTTCCAATGGATGACCCTATGGTTTTAATAAGCCAATTCATTATTATACTCCGTTTATGGTTAAATTATAAACATAGAAAATTCCCTTTCCGGGCATTTTTTTTAAAACCATTTATATAAATTTCATATGATCTTTATATCACCCCCTTTTTTCATTTTCCTTAAAAAGATCTAACCGATCTATTTTTCTGTCCAGGGTTTTTCTTGATATTTTAAGAGCCTTAGCTGCTTTACTCTTATTTCCATCAAAACGATTTAAAGCCTGGTTTATTATTTTAAACTCAAGTTTTTCTACATTTTTCTGAAGTACAAGACTATCAATAATATCCCCATTGGTGCCAGATTCAGGAGTTTTACTATAAATTGTATCAGAAACTAAAAAATCTAAATTTTTTTCAACTAAATATCTCTGGATAACATTTTGTAATTCACGAATATTTCCGGGCCAGTTATAATTTACCAGAATATCAATGGAACTCCCCGTCATTTTAATAATATTTTTTGGAGAATAGATATGCATAAAATGCTCTGCAAGAAGTGGGATATCTTCTTTTCTATCTCTTAATGGAGGCAGGTAAACAGGCAGTATATGAATCCTGTAATAAAAATCTTCTCTCATTTTTTTATTTTTTATAAGCTCTTTAAGATTCCTGTTTGTAGCACATACTACTCTGAAATTAGACTTTTTGAGAAAACCTCCTCCAACGGGTATATATCCTCCCCCTTCTATAGCACGCAAAAGCTTGGCCTGTAGTCCCAGCTGTAACTCTCCTACTTCATCTAAAAAAAGCATCCCTTTATCTGCATGATCAAGATACCCTTTTTTATCTGCAATAGCTCCTGTGAATGCACCTTTTTTATGACCAAAAAATTCACTCTCAAGAAGATTGTCAGGAATTGCAGCACAGTTAACCGAAATAAATTTATGTTCATGACGGTTACTCATTTCATAAACCGCCCTTGCCACAAGCTCCTTACCAGTTCCTGACTCTCCATATATAATGACATTGGCATTAAAAGTTGAAGCTTTTAAAACAAGATCATAAACTTTTTGCATGGCATCGCTTTTACCTATAATATTTCCAAATCTATACCTGTACCTGACAGATGATTTAAGATTTACATTCTCACGCCTTAACTTTGCAGCCTCATCCTGCATCTCTTTTTCTTTAAGTTTGGCTTCAGTTACATCTCTTACTGTAAGTAAAACAGAGGGATTGTTTTTCCATATAATACGGTTAGCACGGCCTTCAACCCAGATATCTTTATTATTAAACGTATTCCATTTTGCCTTAAATATTTTATCACCATACAAGCCATCTTCAAAATCTATAAAAATCTTTTTAAAATAGATTTCAAACTCATCATTAACAAACCTGAATAAATTGCTTCCAAGCATTTTCTCAGAATCATCATATCCAAGCATAGATGCAGTATAATCGTTTACAAAAAGAATTTTATTATCACTTAAAAGAATCAGTCCTTCTGTTAATCTCTGTGCCAGCAAGCGGTAGAGCTTTTCACTCTCTTGAAGCTCACTTTCAACACGCACATATTCACTTGTATTCAGTGCTATACCCAAAAGATAAGAGACACCGGAAATAGTCGCACTAACAGCAGAAAAAAAATGGGGGATACACCTGTTGTCCTTAGTTATTATAGAAGCCTCTGTAATTCCACTTCCATCAGTAAATATCTCTTTTATAGCTTTTTTTATTTTTTTTTTATTATCTATACCCAAAACGCTGAAAATATCCTTACCCCTTATCTCATCATGGGAAAACATAGTAATCTTTTCAACATTTTTATTCCACATTATTATACTATAATCTTCATCAAACAGATAAAAAAGACCTGGCAGACTGTTTATAAGCATATCAAATAACTTATTACTTTTTTCAAAGCTTTCTACAGATTTTTTTAATTAACAGACAACTTGTTCAAGTTTCTGATATGATATTTTTTCACCCATAAGGTTCCTTGTCTGACAGATCTTTTTTTTTATTAAGTAAACACTTTAGAACAAAGCTGTCCTAATGTACCAAGATTATCACAGACATGAATCCCGCATTTTGTCATGGCATCAATTTTACCCTGGGCTGTTCCGCTACCTCCACTAACAATAGCACCTGCATGTCCCATTCTTCTTCCTGGAGGTGCTGTAATACCAGCTATAAACCCTACAACAGGCATTGAAAGATTTTCTTTAACAAATTCAGCTGCTTCTTCTTCAGCACTTCCTCCAATCTCACCAACCATTACAACACCCTTTGTTTCAGGATCTTTTTCAAAGGCATCTAAACAGTCAATAAAATTAGTCCCGTTTACAGGATCACCCCCAATTCCAATACAGGTTGTCTGTCCTATTCCCTGCATGGTAAGCTGGTGTACAACCTCATAGGTCAAGGTTCCTGAACGGGAAACAACCCCAATTGGTCCTCCTGGTTTATGCATGGGTCCGGGCATAATACCTATTTTACACTCTCCGGGAGTAATTATTCCAGGACAATTAGGTCCTATCAGACGACACTTGTAATCTTTTAAAAAATTTGTAACCTTCAGCATATCCATCACCGGAATTCCTTCAGTAATGGCTACTATTAGTTCAACTCCTGCATCTGCTGCTTCCATAATAGCATCTGCTGCAAAAGGCGGTGGCACAAAAATCATGCTGCAATTGGCACCAGCACCAGCTACAGCTTCTTTTACAGTATTATAGACAGGAACATCATCCATTTTTTGCCCGCCTTTGCCTGGAGTTACTCCGGCAACAACGTTTGTTCCATACTCAACACACTGTCTTGTATGAAACTGGCCCTCTTTTCCTGTAATTCCCTGAACCAGAAGCCTGGTATTTTTATCAACAAATATACTCACTTTTATCAGCCCTCACTTAATATTTTTTAGCATAGAAATATTGCTCATTAACTATCCGGCTAATTAACTATCCGGGCTACTTTTTCAGCAGCATCCTGTAAATCAACAGCAGAAATAAGTTCAAGATCAGACTCAGACAAAATCCTTCGCCCTTCTTCCACATTTGTGCCTTCCATGCGAACTATTACAGGAACATTAAGCCCTACTTTCTTTGCCGCAGCAACAACACCTGTTGCAAGAACATCACACCGAAGAATTCCACCAAAAATGTTAATCAGTATGCCTTTAACATTTTTATCACTTAGTATGATCCTGAATCCATTTTCAACCATTTCAGCATCTGCCCCGCCCCCAACATCCAGGAAATTAGCAGGTTCTGCTCCTGCTTTTTTAATAATATCCATGGTCGCCATGGCAAGTCCTGCTCCATTTACCATATTACCAATATTACCTTTTCCACCCAGATTAATATAATTTAAATTATATTTGGAAGCTTCATATTCAAGTGGATCCTCTTCATCCTTATCACGATACTCCATGATATCTTTATGTCTGAAAAGTGAATTACTATCCACATCAACCTTGGCATCAAGGGCAATAACATTGTCTTCTTTAGTAAGTACAAGTGGATTGATCTCTAAAAGAGAACAGTCATAATCTGAAAACATTTTATACAAACCCTGAATCAGTTTAAAAAATGGTTTCATTGCACCTTTTGGAATTTTTAATCCAAAGGCAACCTCCCTGAGGTGATATGCAGATATTCCTGCAAGGGGATCCACATAAACTTTTATAATTTTTTCAGGAGTCTCATCAGCAACCTTTTCAATATCCATTCCGCCGGCTTCACTCACCATTATGATATTTTTACGGGTGGCCCTGTCTGGAAGAATACTCAAATATAACTCTTTGTCTATATTAAGTCCCTGCTCTATAAGAACTTTTTTAACTATCCTGCCTTCAGGTCCTGTCTGATGAGTTACAAGGTTCATTCCAAGTATCTCCCTGGCAAATGTCCCTGCTTCATCCAACGATTTGGCAAGTTTTACACCACCGCCCTTACCCCTGCCGCCTGCATGGATCTGAGCTTTTACCACAACCGGATATCCACCAAGAGTTTGAGCAACCTCTTTTGCCTCATCAACATTAAAAGCAACTCCACCTTCAGGAACAGCTACACCATATTTCCTGAATAATTCTTTTGCCTGATATTCATGGATCTTCATGCTTGTTAACTCTCCTTAACTGTTTTTTATACCTGCTGTTTATTATTTTTACAGCAAAATATAATCAATTTAACCTATCCAAATACTTTTTTATTCTAATATTACAAGAATATCACCGTTTGCCACAGAATCTCCAATTTTAACTTTAATTTCCTTAATTGTACCATCAATGGGTGCGGTTAATAAATTTTCCATTTTCATAGCTTCCAAAACAACAACAGTTTCTCCCTGCTTTACAGAGTCCCCTGCATCTTTTTCTATTTTAAAAATAGTTCCTGGCATGGGAGCTTCAATAACTGACGCTCCGCCTGTATTTACTTTTCTATCAACTTTGTTTGCAGATGCTGCTGGAGGTGGTGTAAATACAGGAGGAGGAGGTGCATATGAAGGTGCTGGAGGAGGAGGAGGCGATGACAGCGATTTTGATGACACACTTGCTGGTGCGGATCTGGCACCTGTTACAACCTGCGCTCCACCTATCTCTTCAACATCAACCTCAAAAAACTCATTATCAACAAAAACATTAAAATTTCTTACTCCTCTCCCCTTGGGTGGAGCAATCTTATTAGATTTTTCAATAAGTTTTCCTGCCCTGTATTTTTCGATAATTTCCTGTTCCAGATTACTGCTCATATTAAGATCTCCTATCTCTTTCTATAATATACATGGCAGATTTATCTACCACAACGAAAATCGAAACTCTCATGATTACGGTCTGTTGAACAGAGTTTCATATAAAAAACTATTAAATATCTTTTAAATACAGATAATTTACCCGTAAATAAAATTCAGTACATTTATTTATAGTATATTAAGAAACATAAACATTATCTGAATGTTCTCAGCTGCATCATCGTTCTCAGCTGCATTATATCCTGCCGGCCACTAATTCCCCAAAGATTTGCTGTACCACCCAACTGTATTTCAGGAGAAGATTGTTCAATACCTGCCAACTGGCCATTTGCCATAACCTGCTCTTCTTCTGTTTTTATATACATCATCACAGCAGACACGGCTGCTGCAATTTTTTTTGTTTTATCCATTTAAGCTCCTATTTTTATCAGCATATTAGTGAAACCTGTTTATTCACCAGAATCACATGCCTTATTTCTATTTTTATCCTTATAAAATCAGGACTCTTATAATGGAATATTTCCGTGTTTCTTAGGTGGAGAACTCTCACGTTTATTTTTCATAGCTTCAAGAGCATCTATTAAGAAAGGTCTTGTTGTGCTGGGAACTATAACAGCGTCAATATATCCCCTGTGTGCCGCACAATATGGATTGGAAAAAAGCTCTTCATACTCTTCTATTTTCTCTTTTCTCTTGGCAGCAGGGTCTTCGGCACCTGCAATCTCTTTTCTGTGAATAATATTTGCAGCTCCGGCAGCACCCATCACAGCTATTTCAGCAGAAGGCCATGCAACAGCTACATCTGCTCCCAGATCCTTGGAACACATGGCAAGGTATGATCCTCCATAATCCTTACGGGTTACAAGGAGAAGTTTGGGAACTGTAGCTTCTGAATATGACCATAAAAGTTTTGCTCCGTGGCGTATTATTCCTCCCCACTCCTGCTGGCTTCCAGGCAGATATCCAGGCACATCAGCAATTGTTAAAATAGGAATATTAAAAGCATCACAAAATCTGATAAACCTTGTTGCTTTATCAGATGCATTAATATCTAAACAACCGGCAAGTTCCTTGGGCTGATTTGCTATTATACCAAGCGTCTTATTATTCATACGGGCAAAAGCAATAATAATATTTGGAGCAAAATATTCGTGGGGTTCAAAAAATTCTCCCTGATCAACTATTGAGCGTATAATATCCTTCATATCGTAAGGCTGGTTAGGATTATCCGGGATAATCGTATCAAGGGAAGCATCAACCCGCAATGGATCATCCTTCATATCAACTATGGGAGGATCTTCCATATTATTTGAAGGAAGATATGAAAGAAGTTCTTTAATTTTTTCTATGGCATCTTCTTCACTTTCACAGGCAAAATGAGAAACACCACTCTTCTCATTGTGAGTCATGGCGCCACCCAAATCCTCAAATGTAATTTCTTCTCCTGTAACCGATTTTATTACCTGGGGACCTGTAATAAACATATAACTTGTATTTTTAACCATAAAAATCCAGTCGGTCATGGCAGGAGAATAAACAGCACCCCCTGCAGTAGCACCCATTATGGCTGAAATCTGAGGAATCACGCCAGAGCTTCTTGCATTTTTAAAAAAAATCTTTCCATACCCTGAAAGAGCATCTACACCTTCCTGTATTCTTGCCCCGCCTGAATCATTAATACCCACAAATGGAGCACCTGCTTTAAGAGCCATATCCATAACCTTGCAAATTTTATTTGCATGCATTTCGCCCAAACTTCCTGCCCTTGAAGTAAAATCCTGGGCAAAAGCAAACACAGTCCGGCCATTCACCTTGCCATATCCTGTAACTACCCCGTCTGAACCAACATCCACATTTTCCATTCCAAAGTTTGAACAGCGGTGTTTCACAAACATATCCATTTCACGAAATGTTCCTGAATCAAAAAAAAAATCTAAACGCGTTCTTGCATCTAATTTCCCTTTTTCTCTATGTTTAGCAATAGCTTTTTCTCCGCCCATCTGGAGGATTTTTTTTTCTTTTTCCTGTAAATCTTTAATCTTATCTGCCACAATACCCATTATAAAGTCCTTTCATAATTTGGGAATTTTAAAATATTGATCTATATTTAAAAAAGTTAAACCACCACTATTAATTTTATCTGCATCTTTACAGGCCAATATAACAAAATAAATCAATCAAGCAGAGAGAGCAGTTCATTTGCAGCTGCCAAAGGTGCTTTCTCTTTATTCTCAACAGCTTTTAGTAACACCGATATATGTTTTTTTACAGTAATATTATTATAAAAACGATCTTTTAAACCCTGATCAACAAGAGCCCACATCCAGTCCAAAGACTGTTGTTTCCGCTTTTCGTCAAATTCGCCTGTTTTTATAAATTTAGATCTGTGTGCAGTTACTGTCTCCCATACTGCTTTTATACCATCCCCGGTAAGAGAACTGCATGTTAATACTGGTGGCGACCATGTATTAGAAGAGGGTCTGAGCAGGTGAAATGCTGTTTCATACTCTTTTTGTGCCTGCCCAGCTTTCTTTATATTATCACCATCTGCCTTGGTAATAGCCATGGCATCTGATAGTTCAAGGACTCCCTTTTTAATCCCCTGCAGCTCATCTCCGGCACCTGCAAGCATTAAAACAAGAAAAAAATCAACCATAGATGCTACAGTTGTTTCAGATTGACCCACACCAACTGTTTCAACAAATATCACATCATAACCTGCTGCTTCGCAAACAAGCATAGTCTCTCTTGTTTTTTTTGCCACACCACCCAATGTACACATGGAAGGAGAAGGTCTGATAAAAGCAGCTTCCTGTATGGAAAGCTGCTCCATTCTTGTTTTATCAGCCAATATACTTCCACCACTTCTTGTGCTGCTTGGATCAACTGCTAAAACCGCCAGACGATGAGACTTTTCAATCAAATATATACCAAGCGCTTCAACAAAAGTACTTTTACCCACCCCAGGCACACCAGTTATCCCCAGACGAACTGCTTTACCGGTATAAGGAAGCAATCCGTCCAAAATAGCTTTTGCCAGAATCTGATGACTTTCAAGGGTACTTTCAATAAGTGTTATGGTTTTAGACAAAATCAGTCTGTTTTGTGCTAAAACACCTGAAATATAAAAAGCAGGATCCTGTGATATCATTATTTACCTTATTTACCTTCTAATACATCAAGTACCTTATTTACTGAATCAGGTATTGCTGTCCCAGGACCAAAAATCCCAACAACTCCTTTTTCATACAAATATTCATAATCACCAGGAGGTATAACTCCACCGGCAACAACCTTTATACTGGAAGCTCCCTCTTTTTTTAAATTTTCAATTAAAGCAGGTATAAGTGATTTATGACCTGCTGCAAGACTTGATGCACCAACAACATGCACATCATTCTCAATGGCCATTTTAGCTGCCTCTTCAGGTGTCTGAAACATTGGGCTGATATCCACATCAAATCCCAAATCAGCATAAGCTGTTGCTACTACTTTTATTCCGCTGTCATGTCCGTCCTGTCCCATCTTGGTTACAAGTATTCGCGGCCGGCGGCCATTTTTTGCAAGAAAATCTTCAGTCCTTTTTCTTATACTGTCTATCGTCTCACTCTCTCCAAATTCAGCAGAGTAAACACCTGATATACACTGTGTATTTGCAACATATCTGCCAAAAATCTTTTCCAGTGCATCTGAAACTTCACCCACAGTAGCTCTTAATCTTACAGCTTTGATTGCCATTTCAAGAAGGTTGCCATCTGATTCAGCAGCAGATGTAATATCTTCCAATGCTTTTTGAACAGCAGCATTATCTCTTGTACTTTTTATCTCTTCTATTCGGGCAATCTGCTCATCACGTACTGTATTCGATACCTGAAGAACATCAAGGGAATCCTCTTTTTCAAGCTTATATTTATTTACACCTACAATAACATCTTTTCCCTGATCAATTCTAGCATGTTTGCTTGCAGCTGATTCCTCAATACGCAATTTAGGCATTCCTT
>JASFBI010000249.1 GCA_030149595.1 Desulfobacterales bacterium | reverse complement strand
GTTTTTCATTTTCGGGGCTAAATAGCAAAGCTAAGGATCTGACTATGCCTAAACATAGCAGCAGTATCCCAAATCCAATAAGCGTACTATTAACCATTTTATCATGTACATATAGCTGAAGAATTAGTTCTCGAACAATAAAAATTATTGCAGGATCAATCATACTGTGGAGTCGCATTCGTTTTGCTTTAAAATATTCGACAAAACTGCGAAATAGCTCAATCATTACTAAAAAGCTAAGAATATCTGTAATGGCCATTGATAAATTTACTTCAATTTGATCGCCTTTAAAAAACATTTTTATTGTATAGAGGGTTTTTCCAAGGTTGAGTATTAAAATAATAATAATATATATAATCAGAATGTTTATAATATATTTTAGAACTTTATTAAAAATGGTAGATATATTGATTTGATCTATATATTTCATCTGTTTCCTATAATTTGATGTATAGAGTAATCACAAACAAAAATTCATAGTAAACAAAAAATATTTTAGGTGTATTAAAATTATGTTAAAGTTTGATGAAAAGACCATCTATCTCTTTTGCCTTCCTGCATCCCCCACAATGTTTAACACAATTTTAAACATAACAGGTCCTATTACCTGATTAATGGAAATTATGGCAAGAACAATTGTTGTCAGATAAAGACCTATATCAGGAAACTGTCTTTGGACAAGTTTTGCAAAACCAATTGCAACTCCAGCCTGGGTAAGGTACCCCATCCATGCTTTTTTATTTACAGATGCAGGATCTTTAATTATGGTCCCTGCACTCCATGTGCCGATAAAAATACCAACAGCTCTTACCCCGGCAAGACAAACTGCAAGAGGCCAGCATATAGCAAGAGCAGTAAAATCAAGTGATGCACCTGCAAGGGAAAAAAACAACACATAAACAGGCATCTCAACACTTTCCAGGCTTTTTATAAAAAGCCTGCCTGATTTTCCAAAATTTTGTACTACAAAACCTGCACTCATACATATTAGAAGGGGTTCTAAATGCAAAAAAATATCAAAATGATTTTTCATAAAAATAGTCAGGAACATTGAAATCTTAGCTACCACAAAACCAAGGAAAACTAAAAAGATAGGCAGATCATATCCTGCCTTGTCTATATAAAAAGAGATCCCCTTTCCTATAATAACTCCAAAAATTATTGAACAAAACATTTCAACAGCTAATGCAAGAAAAGGTATATCAATACTTATTCCTTTTTGGGACATGATTATTTTAACAAAAGTCATGGCAAACGTAAAAAAAATTATAATTAACACATCCATTACAATGGTTACACCAAGAACAGTCTCTGTAAATTGACCAGAGGCTTTAACTTCATTTATTATAGCAATGGCTGAAGATGGTGAACGTGCAACAGCTATTACTCCGGATAAAATTGCTATTGCAACTATCTGTTCAAAAGAGAGCAGTTTTGTCAGAACAAAGTATTTCGCCGATATTATAACAAAACCTGTGGTTAAACAAAAAACTGTTGTGGTAATAAAAAAAATATTCAGCAGAATTGCTTTATATCTTTGAGCAATAAGCTTAATATGAAGAGATCCTCCTGCTGTAAAAGCTATAAAACTTAAAGCAAAATCATCAATTAACTTTAGCTGGTTAACCATCTCTGTATCTATAAAATTGCTTACATGGGGACCTGCCATAATGCCTGCTAATATATAGCCGGTTATAAGTGGAAGTTTTAAAATATTTAAAACCCCGCCTATCAGATATGCAGCAAGAAGAAGAAACCCCAGTGAAAAATTAATCATCCCTGCCTGCTGCCAGGTTATTTTAACATTAAGATATTTTATCCATAAAGCAAATAAAACAAGCATTATCAGAATAAAAATATAATTTACAACTATTTTCCTATCTGCTTTTTTCATTTTATTGTTCCTGCATCTTTAGACAAAAGCCGCTTAAGAAAAAAGAGACTTAAGAAATCATTATAAACAATTGATATCAGAGCAATGGTTATAATGTAGGTAGTTGTTTCACATGGAAATCTTTGTTGAAAATCGTATAAAATAGCAAAAGCAAGCCCTCCTGAATCTATTAACCCAAAACCAAGATTTGCAGGATAGACACTCATTTTTTTACTTATTTTAGTTATTAACATTCCACCTATAATTTTTCCTGTTAGTCTGTAAACAGAGTAACAGGCAGCAATAAAAAAAATAAAATTATTTGAAAATTTTATACCCGCACCAAGAAAAACAAGAAGTAAAAGATACACTGGCTTTTCAATACTTATTAAAAAGTTAAAAATATGCTCTTTTTTCCTTGAAACATTTACAATGCAAAAGCCTAAAAAAAAATTTATTAAAAGCGGTGAAAAATTTATAACAAGAGCAGCACCACTGCTAATTAAAACCATACCTATGACTACAATGGAAATTGTTTTTTCATAAATACGATTTGAAAAAAAAAGGAGGTAAAGAAAACAAAGGGCAAAAGGCACTCCTGTAATATAGAGTATAAAATATAATTGATGAACCAGCCAGTTTTTATCATAAACAGGCTGCTGAATTAAAAAAACACAGCCAAAAATCAAAAGAGCATGAAGTCCGTCAGTACTTGAAATATATTTCAGAAGGGTTATTAATTTTTTATTATAATTAAAATCTGAAGTAACAAGAACAATACCGGTTTGTGCTGAACACGCACTTGCAGCAGCAATAGTTAAAACTCCCATGATTTTTATATTGATGTTTGAATCCAGGAAAGATAAAAGGAAATAAACACCAAAAAAAACTACTAAAAGAGTTGCAAAGCTCTCTATTAATGTAGATAAAAAAAAGTCAAATGGGAATCTTTTGACTTTTTTAATTTCAAACTGAAATCCATAGATAAGGCCTATCCACCCAAGAACTAACCCACTTACAGGTTCAAGACTTTTCAAAGTTTGTGTATCCAGCAGATTTAAAAAAGAAGAACCCAGTAATATGCCTATAAACAAAAATTCAATCCCTGTAAGGTAAAATTTAAGTGCAAAGCCAGGAAGACGAAAACTTTTAAATGACAAGTGATAACCGCTAAATGCCAAAAATATAACCATAAGAACTGTAAAAGTAGTTTTCATAAAAAACACCTATGCTACCAGTTACAATATTAACCGTACAATACAAAGATGAGCTTTCAGTCAGAGTGTTTCAACATGAATTAAAAGTTATTTCAAATATTTTTTACTTGTCTGGAAAGTAAAAGTACAATGAATAGTACAAGCTTTATACTACTTTAGGTTTAAAGCATATTAAAAGTGCAGGAAGTACAATCATATCGCCAACAAACGCAAAGAAAATGGAAAGACAGGTTAAAAGACCAAATAATCTCATGGGAATAACAGAACCTAAACATAATACAAGAAAACCCATACAGAGCACAAGGGATGTCAAAGCTATTGGTTTTCCTACATCCAATGCGGTTTTTACAACAGATGCCTCAATATCAAGCCCAGATAAAACATTTCTCCTGTACCATACAAGATAGTGAATTGTATCATCTACAGCAATTCCTATGGTAACACTTGCAATCATTACAGTCGTTACATCAAGGGGGATTTTAAACCAGCCCATTACACCAAAAGTTGCAACAACAGGAAAGAGATTGGGAATTATACTTATAACTGTAAGTTTCTTTTTTTTGCATATAAAAAACATCATTAAAAAAATAACCAGAAATGCAGTGCCAAAACTTTTATATTGACTGGTCCTGAGATTTTCATCCATTACAACATACAGTGTTGACATTCCTGTAAATCGATGGGAGAAATTATCTCCAAATCTATCCTTTACAAATTTTTGTAAAAATTCTCTTATTATCAATGAATTTTGATTTGATGTTAGATGACTATTAAAAGATATTCTAACTTCCATTTTATCTGGAGAAATTATTCTGTCTAATGTATCATCACTGCCTATTTCATAATAATCTATTATATCAATATCTTTTTCGGGAATTGTGAAATATTTTTCATCTCCTTTATTAGACACCCTTTTAATCTCTTTTATATAATCTTCCACAGAAAACTCGTACGACAAACTATCCTCCATAACCTGCATTAGTTTTTTTTAGAGATCATCTATACGTTTTACGCTTGCATAATGATTAAAATCATTTTCTTTTTCATTGGCCTTTATAAGTAAAACTACAGGTACAGTGC
>JASFBI010000248.1 GCA_030149595.1 Desulfobacterales bacterium | reverse complement strand
GACTAAGCTTTTCTCTTGATTTTTCAAAGTTGCTTATCTGGAAATAAGAGTTACCCATGTATTTTAATAAATCAGAGTTAATAAATTGCTTTTTAGGATTTGCTTTAATTATCTCATTAAATAATTTTAAAGCATCAATAAACCTGTTCTTATGGTACATTATCTTGCCCATATTAATTTTGGAATCAGTTATATATTCACTGTGTGGGGTGTTTTTTATAATTTTATTATAAACAGTAAATGCCTTTTTGTATTTACTGTTTTTTAAATACAGCTTGCCTAAATTAAATAGTATTTGAGGGGTTCCTTTATAATTTTTATACTGGTTTAATATTATATTAAAATACCCTATGGCAGAATCATTGTTGTTTAGATCTGCTTTAAGCAGGCCTAAACAGGCAAGGGCATAGGGATAGTACTTAGAATCAGGGAAATAGCTGATAGCTTCCATTAATACATCTTCGGCCTCAATTTGCATATCTTCCATGTCAGAGTGTTTCATAGATTTATAGTAAGCATACGCTTTTAAGTAGTAAGCTTTTTCTAAGCAGGGAGAAGATGTCTGTTTTTTGTTTATGTAATTATTAAACATTATAACTGCATCCTGCCATGCTTTTTGTTTTATCTTTTTAATTGAATTTGAAAAAACATCATACCCCACGCAGTTGTCTTTTTTAAATTCAATTAAAATATCGTCAATATTTCCCTTATAAATACTTTTTTTATGTTTTATTAAAGGCTTGATCTTTTTTTTGCTTATTGCCTTTTGTTTTTTTCTGGCAAGTTTTTTTTCAATTTTCCTTTTTATACTCTTTTTTTTATAAGACAGATTAAATTCAAAAGAGAGATTATCTTTTGTCCATTTTGATCCTGTTTGTAATATTCTTTTTTTTGTTTTAATTGTAAAACTTACAACATGATCAGGGAGATAATTAAATGATACTTTTTTAATATGGGGGCTGCCTCTGCCGGTTATTTTAAATTTTTCAGATACACTAATATCTTTAAATGCTATTAGAATTTCAAAATCATCTATTTTAAATGTTTTAGATTGTACCTTTTTGTTAAATGTAATTTTTATTTTGTTGGAATTAATAATATTTGCAGAAAGAATAATTTTTTTATCTGTATTATAATTATCTGTAACATCAGACAACGCACTGGCTGTAAAATTACTGATAAAAATTAAATTAATAAAAATATATATAAATATCCGCATGTTTTTTAGATATAGTCTGGTAAATAAAAAAATGAATAAAAATCAATACTTAAGTTGTATTAAAGCAAGTAGTATGCCGTTTATAAATTGCATGTATGTGGGAATCTGTTAGTAAAATTTGGTAAATTGTAGTATATGAAAAAGAGAAAAAAATTGACTTGACATAAAGTCAAAATAATTATTAATTATATAGTAATTTACAAAAAAAACCAAGGGAATAACGGTCTGTCAAAAAATTGACTATTATTTAGTGCGTGAACGAAAAGTTGAAATTTTTTTCAAGTACAAGGCGGGTGCAAATTTTAACCGAAGGAATACATTGAGTATTTTGAGGATTAAAATTTAAGCCCAACGCCGTAATTGGAAAAAATGGCGGTTTTCGTTCGGGCACTATTTACTGATAATGGTTAATCTTTTGGATAATACAGTTGTTTATTTTTGAAAGATTCCCATGGTAATCCTATAAACTTAATAATTCAAATCATATATTAAACTATAGCAGGATAAAAAAAATTGAATAATAATAAAGCAGAATTGTCTGGTTCGATTGCTATTATCGGCATAGGCTGTATTTTCCCAAAAGCTTTTGGTGTAAATGAGTTTTGGAGGGTATTATATCATGGGGAAGATTGTATAGAACAGATACCAGGGAGCCATTGGCTTGCTTCTGATTACTCTTTAGACAAAGAGGATCATATTTATTGTAATAGAGGTGGTTTTATATCTCCGGTATTATTTGATTCTACAGAGTTTGGTATTCCTCCAAAGGCATTGCAGTCAACAGATACTTCCCAGATTTTAGGTCTTGTTGCTGCAAAAATGGCTTTAGATGATGCAGGGTATAGTGACGGATCAGGTAAAAATTTTAATAAAGAAAAAACCAGTGTGATTCTCGGAGTTACAGGTACACAGGAACTTGTTATACCCCTGGGAGCCCGTCTTGATTATCCCAAATGGGAAAATGCACTTAAAGCATCTGGAATAGGTGAAAAAAAAACAGACGAAATTTTAAAAAGGATTTTAGATTCATATCCCAAATGGGATGAGAATTCATTTCCTGGATTGCTCGGTAATGTTGTTTCAGGCAGAATTGCCAGCAGGCTTGATCTTAAAGGGACAAACTGTGTTGTGGATGCAGCATGTGCCAGTTCATTAGCAGCCCTAAATTTATCAATTATGGAGCTTAATTCAAACCGGAGTGATATGGTTGTTTCCGGCGGAGTGGACACATTAAATGATATTTTCATGCATATGTGTTTTACAAAATCCCTTGTTATGTCGAAAACAGGAGATGTGCGTCCTTTTTCTGAAAAAGCAGATGGTACTGTTCTTGGTGAAGGCGTAGGCATGGTAGTTTTAAAACGGCTTTGTGATGCAGAAAAAGCAGGGGATAGAATTTATGCTGTTATTAAAGGTATTGGTACTTCAAGTGATGGAAAAAGCCAAAGCATATATGCTCCAAGAGCTGAGGGACAGATAAAGGCATTATATAGAGCCTATGAATCTGCAAATGTCAGTCCTGATTCAATACAGATGATTGAAACCCATGGAACAGGAACAAAAATAGGTGATCAGGTAGAATTTAAGGCACTGTCTGCTGTTTTTGGTGCAAATAGTAAGAACGGTAATGGAAACAAAAAAAACTATTGTGCATTAGGATCAGTAAAATCAATGATAGGACACACAAAGGCTGCAGCTGGTGCAGCAGGCCTTATAAAAACAGCACTGTCTATTTATCACAAAGTTATCCCGCCTACTTTAAAAGTAGATAAGCCGGATTCTAAATTAAATATATCTGAATCTCCTTTTTACTTAAACACAAAAGCAAGGCCGTGGTTTATGGCAAAAAATAAGGTTAAAAGAGCTGGTGTAAGTGCTTTTGGATTTGGAGGGAGTAACTTTCATGTTCTTCTTGAGGAGCATGGAAATAAGCAGGAATCTGAGTTTATAAATAACAGGATTGATATTCTCTCTTTTTCAGCTGAGGATAAAGATGAGCTTTTAAACACAATTAATGCTTTTATTGATTTTGTAAAAACAAAACCTGATTTTAATAAACTTGTTTTAAAAATTAAAACTGAACGAGAGCTGTTTAATTGTTGCCACAGCAAAAAAACAGTTATTGTAATAGATCATTCATCGCCGGTAGAAGAGATTGAAACACTTATTTCTGATTCCATAAAAAAAACCTGTAATAAATCGCCTGATTTATCGCAAAATAACAGTCTGATTTTTACAGATACTAATGAAGAGCTTGGGAAACTGGCATTTATGTTTCCGGGACAGGCAAGTCAGTATCCTGATATGGGTAAAGATCTTGTATGTTGTTTTAAATCAGCCTATGAAAAAATTTCTCTTTTTAATCATGGGTTTAGTGATACTCATCTGTTAAGTGATTATATATATCCTGAATCAAATATTTCAATAAAATCTGCTCAAAAAAAATTAAACAATACACAGATAGCACAACCTGCCATAGGTGCTGTTTCTGTTATGATGAAAACTCTTCTGGATGATTATAAAATTACTCCCCACGCCTGTTTTGGTCATAGCTTTGGAGAAATTTCTGCATTGTGGGCTGCTGGCCGCATAGATTTTGACTCATATGTCACTCTTTCGGTTAAAAGAGGGAGCCTGATGGCAGCTCTTAAAGGTAATGGGGGAATGACGGCTGTAAAGACCTCTCTCCCTGTTATAGAAGGTGTCATTTTAAAAAATAATATTGAGCTTTCAATAGCAAACATTAATACCTATGATCAGGTTGTGATTTCAGGTAAAATAAGTGAAATTGAAAAAGCAGAAAAAATTTTTACAGGGTTAAAGCTTTATTTTATAAGGCTCAAGGTATCAGGAGCTTTTCACAGTCCTCTTATGAAAGAAGCTGTGAAATCATTTGCAAAAGGTGTGAATGGTATTAAATTTAGGCCGTCTGATATTAAGATTTTTTCAAA
>JASFBI010000009.1 GCA_030149595.1 Desulfobacterales bacterium | reverse complement strand
AAAATTAATTTTAAAACAGGTGTTAAAGTTTTTTATATCTATCCCTCTGTCTGTTCTTAAACCAAGTAATATTGTTTCTGTAAATCTTTCCTGCCTGCCTATCTTCTCTGTTTTTCTGATAGGCAGGATATTCTTATTTAAATCAGAAAAATATTTTGTAAGATTACAATGGTTGTACCAGCGTAAACAGTTGTTATATGAGTGGGCAGATGGGCCAAATCCTATATAAGGGGTATGTGCCCAGTATTTTGTGTTGTGTTTTGATATTGAGTTTTTAGATTTGGCAAAATTTGAAATTTCATAATGAAAATACCCCGCAGATCTTAAAAAAGTAGCGGTTGTTTGAAACATTTTGCTTTGAATTTTATCGTTTAAAGGTTTGAAAAAGCCTTTTTCCCTCCATAAATTTAAAGGAGTATTGGGTTCATAGGTAAGCATGTAGCATGATATATGCTCTGGGGAAAAATTTATGGCGGTTTTTAGACTGCTCAGCCATTCTTCATGTGACTGGCCGGCAATTGCATATATAAGATCAATGGAGATGTTTTCTATGCCAGCATCTCTTGTATGAAAAATTGTTTTTTTTGCTTGTTTTGATGTATGTATACGGCCCAAAAAAGCAAGGTCTTTATTGCAAAAAGATTGTACCCCAATACTTATGCGATTGATTCCGGCTTTTTTATATCCTGATAGTTTATTGGATGTTATAGTTCCTGGATTAATTTCCATGGTTATTTCAGGATTGTCTGAAATTTTAAAATTTTTATACAAGGAATTTAAAATTTCAGAAATATGGCTGGGCTCATAGACAGAAGGGGTCCCACCCCCAATATAGATAGTATTTGCAACAGGTAGATCAGTTGCAGATACTAATGCCATCTCTTTTTTCAGGAAAAAAAGAAATTTTTCCTTTTTTTCTAAATCAGTTGAGGAAAAAAAGCTACAATAGGGACATTTTTTTTTGCAAAAGGGAATATGAATATATATCCCAGTAGTAGCATTTGCAGTCAAAGACAGAGCCTCGTTTATGTTATACCTTTTATATCAGATGCCATGGACATGCCTAACTCTATAGCATCAATATTCATATTTAAAAAATCAGGATGAATTCTTTGTTCCATAACCTTGATTATAGACTCTTTTTTTACAATTTGTTTGATTTTTATTATAACTCCCAGAAGACAAATGTTAAAAACAACAGGATTACCTATTGTTTTTTTTACTGTATTATAGATGGGAAGCTCTATCTGGTTTGCATCTATTTTTTTTTCTATGGAAACATACTTACTATCTGTAACAAGTATGCCGCCTGGTCTTATTATACTGGAAAAATCATTATAAGCTGCTTGTGTAAGGCAGATTAAGCTATTAGGTTGAATTATCTTTGGAAAGAAAATTTCAGATCCTGAAATAATTACATCACTTCTGCTGGAGCCTCCCCTTGCAGCAGGGCCATACGATTGTGTTTGAACTGCATTAAGATTTTCATATAAAACAGCTGCTTCAGCTATAATAACTGCTGCTGTTATAATACCTTGTCCCCCTGAGCCTGAAAAGACTATTCTGTATTTATCTTTCATTTTTTTTTCCCATGGCTATTTTTACCATTTTACTATATTCATTTGTATATTCTGGAAGTTCTTTTTGAATAAAAATACCCCGTTCTATTAAATTTTTGTTTTCAAGTTTTTTATTGGATCCTATCTTGCGAGTATTTTTTTTAAAAAGTTCCATCATTTCAAAGGAGTTACCAAGTTTATTTTGTTTCCCAAAATAAGTAGGACACTGTGACATTATCTCTACCACTGAAAAACCTTCATGTAAAATTGCTTTTTTTATTATACTTGTTATCTCTTTTATATGAAATGTGGTGGTTCTTGCTGCAAATGTGGCTCCGGCTGATTTTGCAAGTTCCATTATATCAAAATCATGATCTATAGTGGAGTATGGAGCTGTAGAAGCTTTAATGCCATGTCCTGATAAAGGAGAGAACTGGCCTCCGGTCATGCCATATATCCGGTTGTTCATTATAATGGCAGTAAGGTCTATATTTCTTCTTGCAGCATGGATAAAATGATTGCCTCCTATGGCAAGAGCATCTCCATCTCCCATTGGTATGATCAGGTTCAGCTCAGGGCGGCTCATCTTAACTCCAGAAGCAAAGGCCAGAGCCCGTCCATGTATAGTATGGAGAGTATGGAAATCCACATAACCTGAGATTCTGGAAGAGCAGCCTATTCCGGAAACCATTACTATTTCATTTTTACTTAATCCAAGCTCTTCAATGGCTTTTAACATACCATTTAATACTATCCCATGTCCACACCCAGGACACCAGATATGAGGGAAAAAACGATCTCTTATATAATCTTGTACAGGCATCTTTATATTCCTTTTCACTGAACAATACGAAGTATTGTTCTTATATCCTGAACGGTGATTAATACACCATCTACTCTGTTTGCTAAAAAAACCTTTTCAGGTTTATCAATACAGGTTTTAACTTCTTTTAAAATTTGTCCAAAATTCATTTCAACAACAATAATAAATCTCGCATTTCTGCATTTTTCCCGTATTATATGCGAAGGGAAAGGCCAAAGGGTTATAAGTTCCAAAAGACCAATCCTTTCCCCTCTTGATCTTCTGTTCTCAACCACATGACGGGCTGTTCGGGCAGAGGCTCCGTAAGATATAAGGATTGTTCTTGCATCATCAATATGAAATTCTTTTACTTTGGCTATTATATTTATATTATTATTAATTTTATCCACAAGGTGATGAATAAGACCATCAACTATTTTAGGATTATTTGAAGGGAATCCCCACATGTCGTGGAAAAGACCTGTTACATTATGTCTGTGAGTACCTCCAAAATCAGCCATTGGAATCCTTCCATCATCTCTTGGTAAATATGGTCTGAAATCAACGCCTTCGCTAACAGTTGTTTTTAATCTTTGAATTAATTCAATGTCATCTTTTTCAGGTATTATGAGTTTTTCTCTCATATGACCTATAACCTCGTCAAACAGTAAAATTACGGGTGTCCTGTATGTTTCAGCCAGATTAAAAGCATCAACAGTTACAGAAAAAACATCCTGATGATTTGAAGCTGTCATGGTTATTATGGAATGATCTCCGTGAATTCCCCATCGAGCCTGGTTTACGTCTCCCTGACTTACATGGGTAGGGTTTCCTGTCGAAGGACCTCCCCTTTGTATATTTACTATTACACATGGTATTTCAGTCATAACAGCATAGCCCAGAGCCTCCTGCATAAGTGAAAAACCGGGCCCGCTTGTGGCTGTCATAACCTTGCAGCCAGTAAGGGAAGCTCCAATAATAGCACACATGGAGGCTATCTCATCTTCCATCTGCATAAAATATCCTCCTTTTTGAGGCAGGCGTATTGACAGCAGCTCTGTTATCTCAGTTGAAGGGGTGATAGGATAACCTGCAAAAAGATCAAGGCCTGCATAAAGAGCACCCTGTACGCACGCTTCGTTACCTTGTATAAAAGAAATGTTTTTTTTCATATTTTGTTTCCCTGCGAAATTACCTCTATAGCAAGATCAGGACATCTAAGTTCACACATCCTGCAAAAGATACAGTCATCAGGGTGAGCTGCAAAAACCTTGTCATCTTTGTCTAATTCCAAAACATTTTTTGGACAAAAATGAACACAAATTCCACACCCTTTACACCAGTTTCTGTTTATTTTATGAAGTATTTTTTTTTGCTTGCTCATTTAATTAGTTTCCATAAGTAAAAAATAACAGTTTTAAATTACTGCTTATAGCTTAAGTACAAAAGAGTCTGAAATTTTGTTTTTAGAAGTTACATGTGTTGTTTGTTATATAAACCGCATCATTATATCTTCTATGACTTTGTCACTGTTATTTGTGGTAATACTGAATTTGTTGCATATATCTTTTGTTTTTTGTACAAGACTTTTGTTTTCAAGGTCAGCCATAGATGTGAAAATATTAAATCTTTTACCTATTTGATAAAGCATCCTTTGATTTTTATCCATGGCTAAAAATTTTTTAATTATGTTTATCATTTTTGGTTTATCTTCAGGTAATGTGCCATCTATTTCTTGGAAAAGGTTTAAAATATGATCACTTTTTATTGTACTGGTTATACCTTTTAATGATTCTAAAAACAAGAGGATTTCTTCTGCCATCATCAGATCTGTGCATTTTTCAAAATCGCCTTTTTTATAATCGTCATAGAGTTGGATGCCAGGCGGTATGGCAAGCGATCTTATTCTGATAAAATCAGGGTTAATCTGGTTCAGAGCATCAGCTGTTTCAATGGCATTTTCTTTACTTAAAGTTTTTCCGCCAAGTCCGGGCATTACATACTCTGAAAGTTCAATTCCTGCTGCTTTAACTTTTAGCCCTGCTTTAATGTGATTGTTTTTGCTGGCTCCTTTTTTTACCAGGGTAAGCACTTTGTCGGATCCTGACTCAAGGCCAATGTGTATTCTGCTTAAACCGGCAGCAGCTATTTTTTCCATGTTACTATCGCTTATCTGTGCTACGGTATGGGATCTTGCATAGGATGTGATTCGCTTTATCCATGGAAAGCTTTTTTTTATATGTGTTAAAATTTCAATGAGATTTTCAGGTTTTATAATAAGGCTGTTTGCATCCTGAATAAATACAGATTCCATATTGTCGGAAAGCCAAGCTATAGCTGCATGGGCAGCTATAGCTTGATCTTTATCCAGAGATGAAAGGAGTGTGTGTAATCTATCTTGTGGTACACGATTATTGCTGTCAGCTATGTTTTGTATATTTTCTACTGACAGGCGAACTGCATCAATATCTTTGATAACATGAGCAACACTTCTTATGGAAAATTTACTGTCTTTATATACCGGGCAAAAAGTACACTTGTTCCATGGGCAGTTTCGGGTAACACGAATAAGAAGGCTGGCAGCCTCACTGGGAGGACGGATTGGTCCCTGTTCAAATCCTGTGTAAGATTCTAAAATATGTTTTTTTTGATTCATTTTAATAAAATTTCTCCTGGCTAAACTTGTTTTTGTAAAAAAATAATGTTATTTATAATTTAAGAATATTTCCCAAGCTTCGATTCTCAAATAAATACAATTAATGTTAACGATTAAGTTAACATTAATTGTATGATGACCCAGCTTAAAAACTTTAGTTTAAGTAGAAGATTAGAATTGTATAATAAGATTGTAAATAAAAAAAAGGGAATAATATATAGAATATAATTTAAGATACATTATTTGTTGGTACGCCTGGAGGGATTCGAACCCCCGGCCTACGGATTCGAAGTCCGGCGCTCTATCCAGCTGAGCTACAGGCGCTAAAAGGGAAAATGGGGTGAGTGAAGGGACTTGAACCCTCGGCAACCAGGGCCACAACCTAGTGCTCTACCAACTGAGCTACACCCACCACATAATTTATGTTTCTACATATCAGATAGTTTTTTTTATTTCAAGTAAATTTTATATAAAGTTAAGAGATAATTTTGTATATCTAATCATAATAAAAAGAAATAGTTAGGTATTTCATGGACTTAGAGACGATAAAAAATAAATTTAAACTTAGGTCAAGTGTGTCTGTTAAAAACATAAGTGCTATAATGGAAGCTTTTCCTGTTTTATTAAAGGAAATTAATAGTTTTGAAATAAAACTTGATAGATCCCAGGAAATAATAAAACAGTTAAATAAACAGGTTAAAAACCGTCCGCCATTGTCAGTAAAAGGCCAAAAAGGTGATGCTTCCTGGCAAAGTATATATAAAGAAGAAAATAATATTCTTTATATATTATTTAGTGGAAAATTAACTTATAGTGTAGCAAAACGTTCAACCAATCAGGTATTATCTATTTTACCTAATTTGAGAAAAAAGTTTGATATTATAGTAGATGTTTCCCACATCAAAGCATGTGATCCAAAGTCATTTTTTCATATAAAAAAACTGATCTATATTTTTAAAAGCATCAATATAAACAGGCTTGCCCTTGTTCCAGTAAAGAATAAACCAGAGCTTTTAGCAATGTTTGAAAAAGTGCTAAAAGAGGCTGGAATTATTTTTTTTGTGGTAAAAGATATAAAAGATGGAGAAAATACTCTTAAAAACCTTTCAAGCTTTTTAAAAATACGGTAAAATATTCTAATTTACTATGTATTTAAACATTACAGACGCCAGTAATCTGCTTTTTGTTTTTTAGCCTCAACTATATCAAAACAGCCCTTTATATCCATAATTATTGGGTGCTGTTTTTTGCATAAAGCTGCAATTTCAGATAATCCCATGTCAAGATATAGTTTGTGAGAGACAGCAACAATTACAAGATCCATATCAGTTATTTGATCTAAATCAAAAAGTTTTATATTATAATATCTCATGGCATCATCTGGATCTGCAAAGGCATCATGTGCGTAGATTTTGATGCCATAATCCTTTAGCTCTTCTATGATATCTATAATTTTTGTATTTCTAAGATCCGGGACATTCTCTTTAAATGTTATTCCTAAAATAGCCACCTTTGCATTATGAACATTTTTTTTGGCTTTAATAAGTTTTTTTACAGCCTGTTTCGCAACATATTTTCCCATGGAATCATTTATTCTTCTGCCGGATAGTATTATTTCAGGATGATATCCTAAAGATTCAGCTTTAAATGTAAGGTAATATGGATCAACTCCTATGCAGTGACCTCCTACAAGTCCTGGCCTAAAGGGCAGAAAATTCCATTTTGTTCCTGCAGCTTCAAGAACTTCAAGAGAGTCTATATCCATTTTTTCAAAAATTAATGACAGCTCATTCATTAAGGCAATATTAAGATCCCTTTGGGTGTTTTCAATAACCTTGGCAGCTTCTGCAACTTTTATGGAGGATGCTTCGTGTATTCCGGCTTTTACAATTTTACCGTAAACTTTGGAGAGGAGTTTTTTTGTTTTTTCATCTGATCCTGATACTATTTTTACTATATTTTCAAGGGTGTGTTTTTTATCTCCAGGATTTATTCTTTCAGGTGAATATCCCACATAAAAATCCTGTCCCAGTTTATAACCCGATTCTTTTTCAATAATAGGTATGCATATCTCTTCTGTTACTCCAGGATAAACTGTAGATTCAAAAACAACACAGGATCCTTTTTTTAAATGCTTGCCCACAGAAACAGATGCATTTTTTACAGGTGAAAGATCGGGGATATGATATTTATCAATGGGAGTAGGTACAGCTACAATAATGAGGCTTGATTCAGAAAGGATTTTTGGATCATAAGAGTATAAAATATCAGCGTGAGCAAGTTTTTCAGCAGATATTTCAAGGGTTTTGTCTATACCTGATTTTAACTCAGCTACTCTTTTTTTTTGAAGATCGAAGCCTATAACATCAAAATGTTTTGCAAGGTGTACAGCAAGGGGAAGTCCGACGTATCCAAGGCCGACTACAGAAACTTTTTTTCTATGGGTTATTAAATCATCATAGGTTAGCATGTTATCTCTCCGGAATTTGAATGATTATTAGTTTAGAAAAAATTTTATATGAAAGTCTGTCCAAATAACTATAATCATTGAGTTTTCATTTTTTGTTGTGGCCGATAAAGAATAACCATGCTCCGGCCATGCCGGTTATCTGAAAGAATTTAAAATTAATACGTCCCTTTCATGGTTTATCTTATGATTGTTATTCAGTTCCAATAAAAAATTCTCTGAAAGAATTTTTTTTTCTTTTAAGTGCATTATTGATATTTTTACACATGGTGTTACGATCTTCTGGAAGCTGCCCTTTGATATTTATGTAGTTGGTATAATGGTCGCTTACCAGTAAAGAGTTTACATTAAGGTTTTTTATCAAAAGTTCTGTCTCTTTTAATATGTCATGGGGACCAGATATTTGAAATTTTTCAGATAAAACATCTTCTAAAAGAGGTGTATTTTTTTTGGGAACAAATGTTCTAAGGCGTATAAAGGTAGGGTTTATTTTATTTAAAACCTTTGCTGTATTTAATGCGTGGGCATCAGAATGATCTTTGCCGCCTATGCCAAGTATCACATACAGGCTGAGTTCGATTCCTGCATCCATTACCATTTTGCCTGCCTCAATCTGCTGGGTGGAGTTTGTTCCTTTTTTTATCTTTTTTAAAATCAGATCATCACCTGTTTCAAGTCCTACATGAATTCTTGAAAGGCCGGCGGCTTTTAGTCTTTTTAAGTCATCTATCCCTTTTTTATGAATATATTGAAAAGATCCATATACGGTTATACGGGAAAGTTTTGGGAAAATAGATTTTGCAAATTGTGATATTTCACAAAGATCATCTGTTTTCATGGCAATGGAGTTTCCAGCAGGGAAAAATAAGGTTTTTATATCTTTACCGTAAAGTTCAAAAGCCTCTAAAATATCTTCTTTAATTGTTTTTACAGGGATGATTTTAAATTTCACACTGTTTTTATAAACCATGCAAAATGTACATTTATTATGGGGACATCCTGCGGTTGCCTGAATTAAAAGAGAATTAGCTTCACTTGGAGGTCTGTATATAGGGCCTTCATAATGCATAATAAATTTTTTCTCCAGAACTTTTTTATTATAAGCCTAACTGATCTAATAAATTTTTTTGTTCGAATTTGTTGAAAAAACGCCACATACCAGGTTTTAAATTTTGGATTTTTATATTAGCTACACGAATTCGTGTAAGTTCATCCACTTTGTTTCCCACACTTTTAACCATTCTGCGAATTTGTCTTTTTTTCCCTTCTTTTAAAATAATATTAAAAGAAGATTCCCCTAATCTTTTTATTTTGGCCTTCCTGGTTTTTATCTCGGATAAAACTATACCCGATGCCATTTTTTTTAAATTTCTATCTGATATGGGACGTAAAACTGTTACAACATATTCTTTTTCATGATCAAAAGAGGGATGGGATAATCTATGATGAATCCTGCCATCGTTTGTCAAAATTATCAGGCCGGATGAGTTTTTGTCAAGCCTTCCAACCGGATAAACTCTCTCTTTTAAATCTATAAGATCAAGAATGATTTTTTTTCCAGCCTGTTTACAAGTCGTAACATAGCCTGTTGGTTTGTTTAAAACAACATATAAAAACTTTTCATTGATGTTTACATGTACACCTTTAACACAGACAATATCGTTGTCTGTATCTATATTTGTAGCAGGATTTAGTAACTTTTCACCATTTAAAGTAATAAATCCGTTTTTTATATATTTTTCACCTTCTCTTCGTGAACATACCCCTGCATGGGATAGGAATTTTTGTATACGCATAATTAAATTTTTTCCGATCTCAGCCTGTCATGTTCTGTAATCTGCGTTAATTTTAATATATTCAAGTGTAAGGTCGCATGTAAGAACAGTAGCTTTTCCTGTTCCTATACCAATGTCTACAGTTATTGTAAATTCTGGTAGTTTTAACACTTTATTTGCTTTTAATTCACTGCTTTCTCCGCAGCCCGCTCCATTTTCCACTATTAATATATCATCAAAAAATATTTTGACTTTGTCAGGATCCATCAATGCTTTTGATCGTCCTGCTGCAGCTATTATTCTGCCCCAATTTGCATCTTCACCAAAAAAAGCTGTTTTTACAAGGTTTGAGTTTGCTATTGTGTTTGCAATTTTTTTTGCGTCTTTGTCTGAATTTGCATTGCAGATATTTATTTTAACAAGTTTTGTTGCACCTTCTCCATCTCGAACAATCATTTTGGCAAGTTTTATTAAAACATCATCAAGGGTTTTCTGGAAAAGTTTTGCAGATTTGTTGTTATCCATACATATTCCAGACACACCGTTTGCCATTATTATTACACTGTCATTTGTACTTGTATCACCATCTACAGTAATTGTGTTAAAAGATCTGTCATTTGCATGCAAAAGGCTCTTTTTTAAAAAATCTGGAGAGGCTTTGATATCTGTGCATATAAAACAAAGCATGGTTGCCATGTCAGGGCAGATCATTCCGGCTCCTTTTGCGATGGCTGTTATTGTAAAAGGCTTGCCATTAATATTTTGCTGTTCAGATACTGTTTTATGAAATTTATCTGTTGTCATTATTGCTTTTGCAAGGTCTGTAAATGATTCTTTGGAAAGATTTTTTACAAGACCTGGTACAGCTTTTTTGATTTTATCAATGGCAAGGGGCAAACCTATTACTCCTGTTGAAGCAACAAGCACAAGCTCTTTGTCAATGTTTAAGCTGGAAGCTGCATATTTTGTCATTTCAAGGGCATCAACCATTCCCTGCTTGGCAGTACAGCAGTTTGCATTTCCGCTGTTTACGATTATAGCCTGGGCTTTTCCTGATTTTAATCTTTTCATGTCAAGGATAACCGGTGCAGCTTTTACAAGGTTTTTTGTAAATACTCCAGCAGCTGTAGCAGGCACGGTAGAATAGATAATTCCAAGATCAGGAACACCATGTTTTTTTAATCCTGCGGTACATGAACTTGTTAAAAACCCAGGGCATAATAATTTATCCATCTTAATTGTTCTCCAAAACTTTTTTGAAAAAGTATAAAAACCGGTGAAGATATTTTTAAATATGTTTAATAGTATCTCCTGAAATAAAAAATTGAAAGTTATTTTTACTATCTTTTAAAATCAAAAAGTTGTTTTTTAGGTTTTATTTTTTTAAAAAATTTATTAAACTCAAATAATTACTATATATCTTTTTTTATTCAACAGGAATTCATAATATTTTGAAATTTTCTTTTCCAGGTAAAACAGCTTTTATTTTTGGAGGAACATGTTTTATAGGCCTGTCTCTTGCCAGAAATATGATTAAAAATAATATATTCCCTGTTTTAAGCTATAGAGATGATGAGGGTTTGTTAAAAATAAATTCAAATCTTTCAGAGTTTTCAGATAAATATTTGAGTGTTTATATTAATGCCTGTGAAAAAGAGAGCATAAACAGGGTTTTTGATAGACCTGAATATAAAGACCTGGATTTCTTTGTAGATCTTGCACATACTGATTTTGAAAGTTATATAGCCAGTGCCGATGATGATAAGATATACACTTATTTTGCACAAAATCTCTGTTTTAGAACGGTTCTTGTTAAAAAAATTGTAAGGATTATGTTAAAAAAAAAAAGAGGAAGAATGGTCTATATCTCCTCAGCAACGTCAATAGTACCAAATCCAGGGCAGGGTTTTTATCGAGCAGCAAAGCTTGCAAGTGAGGCAATTTACAGGAATATAGGCATAGAAATGGCTGGAAAAGGAATTACCACTGTCTCTTTGCGTCCCGGTTATGTTGATGCTGGCAGGGGGGCACGGTATATAAAGACGGAAGTTAGTGATATTGTAAAAAAAATTCCCACAAAAAAGCTTATTACGGCAAAACAGATTGCAGAGACTATTATGTTTTTTCTTTCAGATTCAGCACAAGGTTTTAATGCAGTTGAAATAACTATGGATGGTGGTTTTACAGCAGGTAAATAAATTTGTAATTTTTTACATCAGCTATTTGTAAGTCACCGAGTTGTAATTACCTTATTATTATATAAGCAGGAAAATAATGCTAACTGACTCAAAAGTGATTTTTGTTACAGGAACTGATACAGGAGTAGGGAAAACTGTTCTATCTTTAATGCTCATGCACTTGTTTATATTAAAAGGAATGAATCCTTTTTATATAAAACCTGTCCAGACAGGGTGTATTGATCCATGTGATAGAGACAGCGATGCTCTTTTTATTTATAATAATATAGATAGATTAAGGGACAGGGATCCGGCTGAATCTGTCCCTTATTGTTTTAAAGCTCCAAAGGCTCCTTTTTTTGCAGCAAGAGATGAAAACTGTTCTGTTGACTTTAACATTATTAAATTTTTTGTGGAGGATAAAAAAAAGGAATTTTCTCCTGTAATTTGTGAGGCAGCAGGCGGAGTTATGGTTCCTGTAAATGAAAACATGAATGTAATAGACATGATAAAGCCATTGAAAGCCAGTGTGGTTATTGCAGCACGAGCAGGACTTGGTACGATAAATCATACTCTTTTAACTTTAGAAGCTTTAAAAAAGAGGGAAGTTCCTGTTTCAGGTGTTTTTTTTATGGACAGTCTAAATGAAAAAAATGTATGCAGCAGATTAATAGATGAGAATATTGCAGCTGTAAAAAAAAATTCTGATGTAGAAATTGTTGAAGTTATGAAAAACGTTACTGACTTTAAAAATCCTGCTCCATTT
>JASFBI010000008.1 GCA_030149595.1 Desulfobacterales bacterium | reverse complement strand
GAGACAGGGATAAAACAAAACGGACCGTTATGGGAAAAATTGCCGCAGAATTTTCTGATGTTTGTATCGTAACATCTGATAACACCAGAAGCGAAGATCCAGGAGTGATAATTGATAATATCATAGAGAGTATAAATAGTTTAAAAGCTGACAGCGATAGTTTTTGTAATATAGATGTAGTTATAGAGACTGATCGTAGAGCAGCTATATATAAAGGAATAACAAGTACAGTTCCTGGTGATACAATTATAATAGCAGGCAAGGGACATGAGGATTATCAGATAATAGGGACACAAAAAAAAAGATTTTGTGACAGAACCGAAGCCATAAAAGCTTTTGAAGAGTTAAAAACTTTAAAGAGTGTGTGATATGGGCATGAACGTTTTTACATGGACAGTAAAAGATATTTTAAAAGCGTCAAAAGGAACTCTTTTGACAGGCACTGATAATATTGTCTGTCAAAATATCTCCATAGATTCACGTAAAATAGAAAAAAGCGGACTTTATATAGCAATAAAAGGTAAAAAGCACGATGGTCACACTTTTATCAGGGATGTTATAGACAGAGGTGCTTTGTGTGTTATGGCAGAAAAAAAATTTGGAGATACCTTTGATATAAAAAAAATCATACAGATGGGTGTGTCTTTGGTTTTAGTTGAAAATACCACAAAAGCACTGGGTGATCTTGCAGCTTTTAACAGAAAACGATCAAATGTTAAATTAATTGCAATAACAGGATCAAACGGTAAAACAACCACAAGGGCAATAACAGAATCAGTAATTTCAAAAAAATTTAACACTCTTGCAACATCAGGGAATTTTAATAATGAAATAGGTCTGCCCCTCACTCTTTTAAGATTAAACAGTGGTCATAAATGTGCTGTTGTTGAACTTGGCATGAACAGGCCCGGGGAAATTTCATATTTATCAAAGATATCATCGCCGGATATAGGTATTATAACAAACATAGGTTATGCCCATCTTGAAGGAGCAGGTGGAATAAAAGGTGTTGCAAAAGCCAAAAAAGAACTGCTTTATGAAATAGATTCTAAAGGAACGGCTATATTAAATGCAGATGATATGGAACTTTTAAAAGCAGGAAAAGAGACAGGTGTTAATACTTTTTTTTATGGATTTTCAAAAGATTCTGATATTACAGCAAAAACTCTGGAAATGAAAAACAGTTCAACAGATTTCAGCCTGGTAACACCAATAGGAAAAATTCTTGTATCAGTAAAAATCCCAGGACTATTTATGGTGAAAAACGCCCTTGCAGCAGCTTCAGCAGGTTATCTTATGGGTGTAGGTTTAGAAGATATTAAAAAAGGAATTGAAAATTTTATTCCTGAAGTATCAAGAATGAAGGTTATAAAAACAGAATCAGAAATTAATATTATTGATGATACATACAATGCAAACCCTGATTCTGTAAAAGAGGCTTTAAAAACTCTTAAATTATTAAAAGGCAATAACTGTAGTTTCGCTGTTCTCGGTGATATGTATGAACTTGGGAAATATGCTGAAGAGCTCCATTATGATGTGGGAGTATTTGCAGTAAAGTCTGGAGTAACAAAGCTCTATCTTACAGGTAGCCATGCTGCATGTGTTGCTGAAGGTGCTTTGGCAGAAAATATGAAGAGAGAGGATATAATTATAGATTGCCAGGCCGGACTTATGAAAAAAATAAACCATGATGTAAAATCAGGGTTTTGGATTCTTGTTAAGGGGTCAAGGGCAATGAAGATGGAGAAAATTGTTAGAGGAATAGTTTCAGGTTAGGAAGTTTTATTTTTGATCTGTTTTTTTGTAGAAATTAGAAGAGCAGATCAGTCTATTAATATGGAATTTTATAATGTTTTATCATTTATTTTACCCGTTACATACAAATATTTCATTTTTTAATATATTTAAGTATATTACATTCAGAACTATTTATGGAAGCTTAACAGCGTTTTTAATATGTATTCTTTTGGGCCCGATATTCATAAGAAAGTTAAAGCAGTTGCAAATCGGACAGTATGTTAGAGAAGAGGGGCCAAAAAGTCATTTTGATAAGGCAGGGACTCCCACCATGGGTGGGGTTATGATTCTTTTTTCAATTGTTGTATCCACCCTTTTGTGGGCAGATCTTACGAATTTTTATATATTAATTATGCTCGTAATCACTGTCTCTTATGGTGGTATAGGTTTTATTGATGACTATCTCATGCAGGTAAAAAAGCAGAGTAAAGGTCTTACAGCAACAAGAAAGTTTATTTATCAAATTGTAATAGCTTTTGTTGTGGGATATATGGTATATCAGCATACTACTTTTAGTATCCATCTTACTATTCCTTTTTTCAGGGATTTATCGCCTGATTAAGGTGTGGGCTATATCTTTTTAACAGTATTTTTAATTGTAGGAGCATCAAATGGTGTAAATCTCACAGACGGGCTTGACGGACTTTCGATAGGGCCTATTGTAATAGCTGCGGTAACATATATGGGTTTTGCTTATGTAGCAGGACATATAAAACTCTCTGATTATCTACAGATAATTTATACTCCGGGCTGTGGTGAACTCACGGTTTTTTGTGGGATTCTTGCAGGAGCTGCTTTGGGATTTTTATGGTTTAACTCCTATCCGGCACAGGTGTTTATGGGAGATGTTGGTTCTTTGTCATTAGGTGGTATAATAGGGACTATAGCAGTTATAACAAAACAGGAACTGCTATTGATACTTGTAGGAGGTTTGTTTGTAATTGAAACTCTGTCAGTAATTTTCCAGGTTGGTTTTTTTAAAATGACAAACGGGAAAAGAATTTTTAAAATGGCTCCCATTCATCATCACTTTGAATTAAAAGGCTGGCCAGAGTCTAAGGTGATTGTGCGGTTCTGGATCATTGCCATCGTGCTTGCATTGCTGTCGCTGAGTACATTGAAATTAAGATAATATTGATAATACTGGTACTTTTTTAATATGTTAAAGCTGGATTTTTCAGGTAAAAAAATTTTAATAGTTGGAATGGGACTGTCTGGAGTTTCATGTGCAAGGTTTCTTATAAAAAACCATGCAGATGTTACTATTACAGATAACTCTTTTGGAAAACAATCAGCATCTGCGGCTTATGAAATGGAGAAGAGAGGTGTCAAACTCGAACTTGGAGGACATAACAGGACATCTTTTGAAAATAGCGATCTTGTTATAGTAAGCCCTGGTGTTCCTTTAACCATAGAGCCTTTAAAATATGCATATAATTTAAATATACCGGTAACAGGAGAGATAGAGTTTGCCAGCCAATATATTAAAGAACCTGTTGTGGCTGTTACAGGAACCAATGGCAAAACAACAACCACAACTCTTATAGGGAAAATGCTTGAAAATTCGGGGTTAAAAGTTTTTGTCTGCGGAAATATCGGAAACCCTCTGGCAGACTATCTGATGTCAGAAGAGAGGGTAGATATTTTGGTTGTAGAGATAAGCAGCTTCCAGTTAGATACCATAAGAGACTTTAGACCCAAAGTATCCGTTCTTCTTAATATTTCAGAGGACCATTTAGATAGATATGGGAGCATGAAAGAGTATATTGCATCAAAAGGCAGAATTTTTATGAATCAAAAAGAAAATGATTTTGCAGTAATCAATGGAAAAGATTCTGCTGTAAAATTATTGATTCCAGATATTTGTGCTGAAAAACTATGTTTTGATGCAGGGCATTCAGGGGAAAACAGGGCTGTTATACAAAAAAGCAGTGTGGATATTTATAATAGTAACAGAGTGTTAAATATTCCGGATATAAAACTTATGGGAAAACATAACAGGCTGAATATAGCGGCAGCAGCCCTTGCTGCTCTGTCTGTGAATGGTACAGAAAAGGGAATATTAAAAACCATAGAAGATTTTAGGGGTTTATCCCATAGAATAGAATATGTAGATACGATTAATGGGGTTAAATATTATAATGATTCCAAAGCAACAAATGTTGATGCAGTAGAAAAAGCAATTAAATCTTTTACCTCTCCCATAATTCTTATAATGGGTGGAAGAGACAAACAGGGTGATTTTGAAAAGCTTAAACCGTTGATAAAGAGTTGCGTAAAACTTCTTTTATTAACAGGAGAGGCTGTTGAAGTAATAATTAAGGCAGTAAAAGGAACAGCGCCTATTGAAAAATGTCAAACTTTAAAAGGTGCAGTATTTACAGCTTATGAAAAAAGTAATGCGGGTGATTGTGTTTTGCTGTCTCCTGCATGTTCAAGCTTTGATATGTTTGAAAGTTATATGGACAGGGGTAATGCTTTTATAAGAGCTGTAAAAGCACTGAAAAGCAGGGAAAAATGAAAAAGCATTCAAAACAGCAAAACAGAAAATTTGACAGGATACTTTTTTTTACAGTGACTGTTCTGGTTTTAATCGGAATAATAATGATTTATAGTGCCAGTTCAACATTAACGGCCCAGGATGATCCAGACCAGGCAAACAGGTTTTGCATTAATCAGGTGAAGCACTCTGCTGCAGGTTTAATACTTATGATGGTCTGCATTTATGTACCATATACAGTATTTACAAAAAAATATATTTCCAATTTGCTGGTTGGTATTGCTGTTCTTCTTTTATGCCTCCTTTTTACAGGTATGGGGGTTGAGTCAGGGGGTGCCATGCGCTGGCTTAAAGTAAGCTGTTTTACATTTCAGCCAGCGGAATTTATTAAATTTTCCATAATTTTATATTTAGGCTACTCTTTAACTAAAAAACTGCCTCAAATTAAGGATTTTTACATAAGTTCCCTTCCACATTTAATACTGTTTTTTATATTTGCTGTTTTATTATACCTGCAGCCTGACTTTGGTTCTATTATTATACTTTTTACAATTATCAGCTCAATAATGTTTGTAGGGGGAGTACCTGTTTTACATCTTTTTATACCGGTTGTTATTTTTATGCCGATTGTAGTAGCATTAATGTATTTTAAAGGGTAGCCCATACTGAGAATTCTTGCAATTTTGGATCCATGGAACAAGGAAAATCAGCTGGATTCAGCCTATCAGTTAACACATTCTCTTATGGCATTTGGGACAGGAGGTTTTTGGGGTACAGGTCTGGGTCAAAGCTTTCAAAAGTTGTTTTATCTTCCTGAACCCCATACAGATTTTATTTTAGCTGTTATTGGTGAAGAGTTTGGTCTGGTTGGAGTGCTTTTTATAATATGTTTTTATTGTGTGATTTTGTGGAAAGGTATTTTTATAGCACTGAATGCAAAAAACAGAGAAGGAGCAATTGTTGCTGTTGGTATTACCATTGCGCTTAGTCTTCAGGTTTCTGTTAATATGGGCGTTGCATTGGGAATTTTCCCAACCACAGGACTTACTCTGCCGTTTTTAAGCTATGGGGGATCTTCCCTTGTAATTAACATGATGCTGATTGGAATTCTTATAAATATAGGATCTGCAAAAGATTGAATTTAAAACCTCTTAAAATAATGATTGCATGCGGTGGAACAGGGGGGCATCTTTTTCCTGGAATTGCTATAGCAGAAGCATTTATAGAAGCTGACTTGGGAAATAATGTTTTGTTTGTTACAACGCAAAAAACATTTGAAAAAACTATTTTGGAAAAACTGGATTTTAATCAGGTTCAGATAACAGCAGAAGGTCTTAAGGGGCGGGGGGTAGTCCCTCTTTTAAAAGTAATATATAAAATACCTGCTGGAATTTTCCAGGCAATGTATAAAATAATAAAATATAGACCGGATATAGTAATAGGTATGGGTGGATATGTATCAGGTCCTGTGGTTTTTGCAGCATGGATTTTAGGTATAAAAACAGTAATACATGAGCAAAATTCATTACCAGGAATAACAAACAGAATATTGTGTAAAATAGCAGACAAAATATTTATCTCTTTTGAAAATAGTATCTCTTTTTTTTCTGATAAAAAAACAGAGATTACAGGTAATCCTGTAAGAAAAAATATAGGAGAGATAGATTTTTTAAAAAACACAGATAAAAAAGATAAAAAGTTTACAGTATTGATTTGTGGAGGAAGTCAGGGTGCACACAGTATAAATACAGGCATAGTGGATGCTCTGCCCCATATAGAAAACTTAGATAATATTAATTTTATACATCAGACAGGTAAAAAAGATTTAGAAAAGACAGAAAAAATTTATAAAAAATTTGGATGCAGTGTTAACACAAGTGCTTTTTTTATGAATATGCATGAACAGTATAAAAAAACTGATCTTATAATATGCAGGGCAGGAGCCACAACTATTGCTGAAATAACAGCTATGGGCCGTGGGGCAGTTTATATTCCATATCCTTTTGCATCGGATAATCACCAGTACGAAAATGCTAAATCACTGCAAAATCAAAAAGCAGGGGATCTGATTTTAGATCATCTTGTAACCGGGGAAAGTATTGCAGAGAAAATTAATTTTTACCAAAAAAACCGAAATTTATTAAGAGACCTTGAGAGTAATGCAAAAAAATGCGGAAAACCGGATGCAGCAAAAATAATTGTTAAAAGTTGCTATAATCTAATATTAAATAATAATGCAGAGAATAAAAACACATGTATATAGAGAAATATCATATTTATTTTGTTGGAATAAGCGGAATAGGGATGAGTGGTATTGCAGAACTATTGTTAAATCTTGGATACAGGGTATCAGGCTCTGATGTAAGATCAACGGAAATAACAAAGCGTCTTGCAAAGCTTGGTGGAACAATATACAGGGGCCATAAAAAAGAGAATATTTTAAATGCAAATGTGATTGTAGTCTCTTCTGCCATAAAATCTGATAATATTGAAGTTATTGCTGCAAAAAAAGCATCTATACCGGTTATTCCAAGAGCTGAAATGCTGGCTGAACTTATGCGTCTTAAATATAGTGTTGCTGTAGCAGGAGCCCATGGGAAAACAACCACAACATCTATAATAGCATCGGTTTTAGGAGAGGGTAAATTAGATCCTACAATAGTTATTGGGGGCAAGCTTAAAAGCATAGGTACAAATGCACTGTTAGGTAAAGGTGAGTTTATAGTTGCAGAAGCTGACGAAAGTGATGGGTCTTTTTTAAAGTACTCTCCTGCCATTGCAGTAGTGACAAATATAGATAAAGAACATTTAGATTTTTATAAAGATATAGATGAGATAAAAAAAGTTTTTTTACAGTTTATAAATAGAGTTCCCTTTTATGGTCTTTGTGTGATATGTCTTGACAATGAATATGTACAGAGCATTATCCCCTTTATAGAAAAAAGATATGTAACCTATGGAATTAGTACCCAGGCTGATTTTAAGGCAAAAGATATAAAATGTTTTGGCACAAAAAGTGAGTTTTCTGTATTTCATCAAAATAATAAATTAGGCAGGGTATCTTTAAATCTTCCGGGTGTTCATAATGTTAACAATGCTCTTGCAAGTATTGTTGTGGGAGTTGAGCTTAATATACCCTTTGATGTTATAAAAAAAGCATTGGAAACTATAGATGGTGTAGCGAGAAGGTTAGAGGTTAAAGGGGAAGTTAATGGAATTATGGTAATTGATGATTACGGACATCATCCTACTGAAATTAAAACAACATTAGATACTATAAAATCATGCTATCCTGACAGACGGTCTGTTGTGGTATTTCAGCCCCATAGATATACAAGAACCAGGGACCTTTTTAAAGAGTTTATAAAATCATTTTATCAATCGGATCTTCTTGTTGTTTTACCGGTTTATGGGGCAGGAGAAAAGCCGATCAATGGATTTGACGGAAATTCCCTTTGCCAGGAAATAATCTTGCATGGTCATAAAGATGTCTGTTATGCAAAGGATTTTGAATCGGCTTTAAAATATATATCTTCCCGTTTAAAAAGAGACGATATTCTTTTAACTCTTGGAGCAGGGGATGTTTGGAAAATAGGAGATAATGTTTTAGAAACATTATCGTAAAAAAAGGTTTTGAAAAATGTCTTTTGATAATGAATTTATAAAATGGTTTAAAGACAACTTTGGAAATGATGTGGACTTTAATTGTCCCATGTCAAAATATACCAGATTTAAAGCAGGGGGGAAGGCTTATGCGGTAGTTTCTGTAAAATATGTTAAAGAAGCAAAAAAAATTATTAAATTTTGCTTAAACAACCGTATTAAATATTTTGTTATGGGGAAAGGGACAAATTTATTAGTAAAAGATACTGGCTTTTCAGGTGTAGTGATCCGGATTTTGGATAAATCAGGCAGAATACTAATAAAAGAACAGAACAGGCAGTCTGTGAAAATTGCAGTAACATCAGGAACAACAATGGCAGCTGTATGCAGTTTTGCCATAAAAAATGGATTTTTGGGATTTAATTTTGCATTGGGAATTCCAGGTACCATGGGTGGTGGTATAATGATGAATGCTGGAAGTGATAGTGGTTCCATGGGAGATGTAGTAGAATCCATAGATGTTTTGACTCCATCGGGGCATTATAAGACATTAAATAAAGGGTATTTGAACTTTTCATACAGAAAACTGGAACTTACAAATATTGGTTCAGGGCTGCCTACAAGTAATAAACATATAATAGCAAGTTGTATGCTCTCTTTAATGTCATCTGATAAAAAAACTGCAAGAGAAGAAGCTGTGGCTGTAATTAATAAAAGAAAGGCAAGTCAGCCAAGGGAATTTTGCAGTGCAGGTTGTTTTTTTAAAAACCCGGTAAACTCCAAATATTTTGCAGGACAGCTTATTGAACTGTGTGGTTTAAAGGGTATGGCAGTAGGCGGTGCTGCGGTATCTGAAAAGCATGGTAATTTTATTGTTAACAAAAACAGTGCAACAGCAAATGATATAATTACTCTTCAAAAAATAATTCAGAAAGAAGTACATGCCAGATATGAAATTTTTTTAGAACCTGAAGTAATTATTGTTGGGTAATATAAAACAGATGAGAAATAAATTAATAAACAGAAAAAATAGCAGTGCTCCTGAAAAAAAGTTGTTACTATTTACGGTTGCAGGGATACTTGTTGTTTTTGTTTCATTAAACATTGCCTGTATATTTATTTATGATGTTGTAACCCAGTGTGATTATTTTAGGGCTAAATCTATTAAAGTTTCAGGAACAAATCATCTTTTATCGAAACAGGTTATAAAGCAGGCTGGTTTGTCATTAAACCAGAATATTTTATCAATAAATTTAAATAAGGCAAAATTTAATGTTATTAATAATTTTTGGGTTGAAAAAGCTTTGGTTAAAAGAAAATATCCATCAACAGTAGTAATAAAAATTGTTGAGCATGAGCCTTTTGCAATATTATCTATGGATAGAAAATATATTGTTAATAATAAAGGGGCAATATTTAAAGAGTGGGAAAAAGGTGATCCAGAAGATATTCCTGTGATAAAAGGGATTGATTACAGAGACATAAGTATCGGTGGAAAGCCAGGGAGCTTTTCCTATGAGCAGGCACTTGGTGCAGTAAAAGCTAAGATAGAGTATGAAAAAAAATTTCACCAGTTAAAGATCAAAAGAATTGTAACAGACAGAGAGATAGGAATTTCGGTTATTCCTGATGGATATAAATTTTCAATATGCATGGGCTTTAATAATTTGCCAGAAAAATTTGACAAGCTGTTTTATGTAATAAAATATTTAAAGCAGAGTAAAAAATTAGATGCGATTGCTTCAATAAATATTAATTTCCTAAACAGAGTTATAATAAAACCCGCATCAGAAAAGCCATACCCTTATATACTGAAGGAGGTTTAGTGTGTTAATGAATGAAATGATAGTTGGTTTGGATATAGGTACTACAAAAATCTGTACAGTAGTAGGAGAGGTAACCGGAAGTGATTTAAATATTATAGGAATTGGTTCATATCCTTCTGTTGGTCTCAGAAAAGGGGTAGTAGTAGATATTGATGCTACTGTAAAATCAATTAAAAAGGCTATTGAAGAAGCAGAACTCATGGCTGGTTGTGAAATTTCATCTGTGTATACCGGAATTGCAGGCGGGCATATTACAGGTTTAAATAGTCAGGGAGTTATAGCTGTAAAAGGACCAGAGATAACAAAAAATGATGTGGATCGTGTTGTTGATGCAGCAAAAGCTATAGCAATACCCATGGATCGGGAAGTTATTCATATAATTGAGCAGGAATTTATTGTAGATGATGAACCTGGAATCCAAAATCCGGTAGGTATGTCAGGAATACGATTAGAAGCAAAAATTCATATTGTAACAGGAGCAATAGCATGTGCCCATAACATAATAAAATGTGCAAACAGGGCAGGGCTTGATGTTTGTGAAATTGTTTTGGAAGCATTGGCATCAGGTGAATCTGTTCTATCTGAAGAGGAAAAAGAGATAGGAGTAGGACTTATAGATATTGGCGGTGGAACCGCAGATCTTGCAGTTTTTTCCAGAAACCATATAAGGCACACATTTGTTCTGGCACTGGGTGGTAACAGTATTACAAATGACATTTCCATAGGTCTTAAAATACCTGTAACCGAGGCTGAAGAGATTAAAATAGCACATGGTACATGTTTGTCAGACAGTATAAAAGAGAATGAATTTATTGAAATTCTTGGAATGGGAGGCAGAAAGCCGAGAAAGCTGCCAAAACAAATTTTAACAGAAATTATCGAACCCCGTGTGGAGGAGATGTTCTTTTTAATTAAGCGTGAACTTTTTAGAGCAGGAATGGAAGATATGATTACATCAGGGCTGGTGATTACAGGTGGTACAGCACTTTTAGAAGGTGTTGCTGAAGTAGCGGAATCAGTTTTTGATATGCCTGTTCGTATTGGAACTCCCACAAAAATAAAAGGGCTTGTGGATGTTGTAAACAATCCAATGTATGCAACAGGTGTAGGACTTATTAATTTTGGAATTAATAATATATCTCAGGAAAACTTTAAAATAAATGATTCAAATATTTTCCAGAGGATTATTAATCATATGAAAAAATGGTTTTCAGATATCATATAATGCATATAGTAATTAACTAAATTTTAAAAGGGGTTATGTATATGGATTTTTCTTATGAAAAAAGCAGTCAGACAGCTCAAATAAGGGTGATTGGTGTAGGAGGTGCTGGAGGAAACGCTATAAACAATATGATCGAGTCAAATTTGCTTGGAGTAGGATTTATAACAGCCAATACAGATATTCAGGCATTAGATAAATCCAACGCCAAGATAAAAATTCAGATAGGATCAGCGTTAACCCAGGGTCTTGGTGCAGGGATGAATCCTTTAATAGGACGGGATGCTGCTTTGGAATCTAAAGAAGTATTAAAAGAAGCGTTGGATGGAAGCAACATGGTGTTTATTACAGCTGGTTTTGGGGGTGGAACCGGAACAGGAGCAGCAGCAGTTGTTGCTGAAATATGCAAGGAAATAGGTGCATTGACTGTTGCTGTTATTACAAAGCCATTTAGTTTTGAAGGCAAAAAAAGAATGATCCTTGCAGAAGAGGGAATAGATATTTTAAAAGAGGTTGCAGATACTGTTATAACCATACCAAATGACAGATTACGTGGAATAGCTCCCAAAAATGCCAAGATGATTGATATGTTTAAAAAAGCCGATGAAATTCTTCTGCATTCAGTAAAAGGGATTACTGATCTTATAATTGTGCCGGGTTTTGTTAATCTGGATTTTGCTGATGTAAAAACAATTATGTCAAAAGCAGGGATGGCTCTTATGGGTATAGGCATTGCAAGTGGAGATAACAGAGCCAAGGAAGCAGCTGAAAAAGCAATATCCCATCCGCTTTTGGAAGATATATCCATTTCAGGTGCAAAGGGAGTATTGCTCAATATAACCAGTTCAAGCGATCTTCAAATGGAAGAGATGGCAGAAGCATCTGAAAGAATTCATGAAGAAGTTGGAGATGATGCAGAGATTATCTGGGGTCAGACCATAGATGAAGATATGGGTGATGAGATGCGTGTTACTGTAATTGCAACAGGCATTGAAGATTCATCAAAACCTGTTGTGTCAATCAGAAAAAAAATAGAGAGTGGAAAACTAAGGGGCAGGGTAAGAGATATTTCGCCTGAAGATTATAAAAGCGGGGTGATAAATCTTGATCAGCCGACTTTTATAAGACAACCCAAATATCCGTCTAATCTGAAAGAAGATATCAGCAAAAAACCCATTGTACTTGATAATGATAATTTAGACGTTCCTACTTTTTTAAGAAGAAAAGCTGATTAGTATGGATTTTACAAAACTTTTTAATAGA
>JASFBI010000247.1 GCA_030149595.1 Desulfobacterales bacterium | reverse complement strand
ATAAGCATCTTGGAGTTTATGCTTATTCTCATAAGTTTTTGAAAATTTATTCAAAACTTGCAGAAACAAGGCTGGAAAAAATTGAAAAATTAGAGCAGCTCCGTGCTATGGAGCATGGTTATAAAATAAAAGTGGTGGTAACAAAACATGACTCTCCTGAAGTTGATATACCTGAAGATATAAAAAAAGTTGAAGAATTAATTAAAAAAAGAGGTTAGTCGATTTTAAGTTTTTTATTTTTTTATATGAAACTTCGTTCAACAGACCGTAATCATGAGAGTTTCTATTTTTGTTGTGATCTTGCGGTCATACAAGTTATTCAAGAATATCCAGCTCGCGTATATTATCTATACTATCTGATTTATAGGGTTGTGTAAGGTTTTTTTTCCCAAGAAGGTCAATGGCTATTTTAAGAGAGCGGATTTCTTTCTCCAGCGTTTGTTTTAAGGCAGCTATGCTTTTGTTAAAGTCTTTTTGTTGTTGATTTATGCATACTTTCAAAGTGTTTTTATTGATTTTATTTTTTACAATGTTAATGCTTTGCTGTTTTAAATAATTTTGTACTATTTTTGTGTTGTTGAGCTGAGATTTTAATAATTTGATCTCAGATAAAAGCTGGTTTTGAATTTTGCTGGTTTTCTTAAGGCTTTTTTTAAAGGCACTAATGGTCGTTTGAAGTTGTGTGATTTTTATTTTTGACACTTTTATTCTATTAATATCTTTTATTGTTTTATCTAACTTGCTGTTTAAATAAGAGATTGTTTTTACAACAGGTGCAATCTGTTGGGATATGGAGTTTTTAATTTCTCTTTGCTCCTGGGAGAGCTTTACTACGCTGTTTTCAAAAGAGCTTGAAAGGTTTTTTACTTTATAATCACCGTGGTTTTGTAATTTTGAAAGCTGTTTGTTTATGTCCTTGTAAGCTATATATCCGGCGGTTGTTATTACAACTATCAGTATACCAAGGAAAAGCGGGAGTGCTTTCCCTTGGTATACTTTTTCCTCCCTTTTTTTTTTGTTATAAAAAAGGCTGGGAGGAGGCTCTTCTGTATGGAATTTGAATTCTGTTTTTTTTATGTCTGCCATGTTTTATTATTCCCACTCTATTGTGCCTGGTGGTTTTGAGCTTATATCGTATACCACTCTGTTTATGCCATCTACTTCATTGATAATTCTGTTTGAAATTTTACCGAGAAGTTCGTGGGGAAGTTTTGCCCAGTCGGCAGTCATTGCATCTTTGCTTGTAACTGCCCTTATGGCAGCTATGTTCTCATATGTACGTTTGTCACCCATTACACCGACTGTTTTTAAAGGAAGAAGAACCACAAAAGACTGCCAAAGTTTTCTATAATATCCATTTTTTTTAATTTCTTCAATTAAAATAGCATCTGCTTTTTTAACTGTTGAGAGTCTTTTATCTGTTATCTCTCCTATAATTCGTATTGCAAGGCCAGGGCCTGGAAAGGGCTGTCTCCATACCATGTCATCATCTATTCCTAACTCTTTCCCAAGCAGTCTTACCTCGTCTTTAAACAGATATCTGAGAGGTTCTATGAGTTTTAATTTCATATTTTCAGGGAGTCCTCCCACATTATGGTGGGATTTTATTACAGAGCTAGGTCCTCCGGTTGATACAGATTCAATTACGTCAGGGTACAGAGTTCCCTGGGCTAAAAATTCAGCATTTTTTATTTTAGCAGCCTCTTTTTCAAAAACATCTATAAAAACAGAGCCGATAATTTTCCTCTTTTTTTCAGGGTCAACTATGCCTGCCAGGGCATTTAAAAAAAGATCTCTGGCGTTTACAAATACAATATTTAAGTCAAAATGATGCTGAAACTTTTCTTTGAGAATAAGAGATTCATTATGTCTTAAGAGGCCATTATCAACAAAAATACATGTGAGTTGTTTGCCTATTGCTTTGTGTAATAAAATTGCTGTAACTGAAGAGTCCACTCCTCCGCTTAGTCCAAGAATTACATTTTTATCTTTAACTTCGTTTTTTATCTTTTCTGTGGTGTTTTTGCAAAATGATTTCATTGTCCAGTTTTGATCACATTTGCATATATTAACGATAAAATTATTAATCATGGTTTTCCCAAAACTTGTATGTTCAACTTCAGGATGGAACTGAAGTCCGTAGAGTCTTTTTTTCTCATTATCTGCTGCGGCTATTTTTGTGTTTTGGGTCCACCCTGTTATTTCAAAACCTTCTGGAAGGTCTGTTATGTGATCACCATGGCTCATCCAGCAATCTGTTTCATTGCCGATATCATAAAAGAGGTTGTTTTGAGTATTTATATTAAGTTTTGCAAAGCCGTACTCACGTTTATCAGCTTTTTTCACGGTACCTCCCATGGCATTTATCATATATTGCATTCCGTAGCATATGCCTAACACCGGTATATTAAGATCAAATATTAAATTATCAATAACAGGGCTTTTTCCGTCATATATGCTGGCTGGTCCGCCTGATAAAATAATGCCCTGGGGATTTAAAGATTTAATACAATCAATGGAAACACTGGGATTTTCTATCTGACAATATACATTTTTTTCTCTTATTCTTCGGGCTATTAGTTGATTGTATTGTGAACCGAAATCTATAATTAAAATCATTTGTATCCTTTTTGCGTATGTATGGTGCTTTATATAACATACATGGCAGATTTGCCCCTGCCATAACGAAAATTGAAACTCTCATGATTACAGTCTGTTGGACAGAGTTTCATATAAAATTCATGGAACTGGTTTTAACTTTGGCTGTTTTACGTCAGAGTAGAGTTGATGTGCAAATTAGAACCATTCCCTAAGTTATATCTTTTAAAGTTTAAAGTATAAAAAAAACATGAACAATCTTGATATATTACTCATGTTTTTTTAAAAAATACAATGTATTAAATAATTTGCTAAATCTGACTTAATATGATAGTTGCAGGTGCATTGTCAATGCTTATAATTAATGGCAGATATAAACTGAAATGGTTTGGTTATGCAAAAAGTTATTGTCCAGGTTTATGAAATCAATGATCCTGAAGAAGCTGAGATATTGATAAATATGGGGGTTGACCATGTGGGCAGTGTTATTCTTTCAAAAGATGAGTACAGGGACTCTTCCATAAAAGATGTAATCAAGTTAACTAAAGAGTTAAATGCAAAGAGCAGTCTGATACCTTTATATAGTGATATTGATGCGATATTAGAAACTATATATTATTATAAACCAGATATAATTCATTTTTGTGAATCTTTTATAGAATCTTTGAAATTTACAAATGAAGAGATGTTAAAAAAAGCCTGTATTCTTGCAAAAATGCAAAGGGTTGTAAAGAACAGGTTTCCTGATGTGAAAATAATGAGATCAATACCAATCCCTTTGTCAGGCAGTTCATGTTTTATGCAGCTTTCTAAACTGATTAATATTTTTGAAAGTGTAAGTGATTATTTTTTGACAGATACATTGATATTATCTTCTGAAAAAAGTGATTTGCTTGAAGATCAGCCAGTGGATGGATTTGTGGGTATAACAGGGCGTACATGTGACTGGGATATGTCTCGGCAGCTGGTTTTAGAGAGCAAAATACCTGTTATTTTAGCTGGAGGTATTTCACCTGATAATGTAGGCAAGGGTATAGCCCATGTTAAACCGTTTGGGGTTGACAGTTGTACACAAACCAATGCTGTTGATTTAAATGGAGAGTCTGTCAGGTTTAAAAAAGATATAAAAAAGGTTGGGAGCTTGATTTACAATGTAAATCAAGCATCTGCAGCTTTATTATAATAGTAATTCCATAAAGTCTGTCTGTTACATAGTGCAGTTTGTTGATAATGCAGAGAACCTGATTTATGTGGAAACTTAAAGGAAAATCTTTTCGTATTGATTTAGGAGGTTATAATATATGTATGAGTGTGGTGATTTAAAAAAAGGACTTAAAATAGTAATGGATGGAGATCCCTATGCTATTGTTGCGTTTCAGTTTGTAAAGCCTGGAAAAGGACAGTCTCTTTATAAGTGTAAATTAAAAAACATGATAACAGGTTCTCAGTTTGATAAAACTTTTAGATCTGGAGATAAATTTAATGAGGCCGATTTAGAAGAGTTTGAGATGGAGTATCTGTATTTTGATGGGGAACAGTTCTGTTTTATGAATACCGGTACCTATGAGCAGGAGTTTTTAACAGCTGATCAGGTTGGAGAGAGCAGTGAC
>JASFBI010000246.1 GCA_030149595.1 Desulfobacterales bacterium | reverse complement strand
TAGCTCATTGGGTGCTTTTATCAAAAAAAGTAAGAACAAAGTTTATGCCCAACAAATCGCTGGAGTGGATCGGGGGCTACTGAACGACTCTTGAAGGTTTCGGCTTTAACAAAAATTTTAATTATGCAAAGATTGTCGGCATAAAGCCCCCGACAGGCTGTTACAGAACTAAACAAAATATCATGGCTTGTTGTCCAAGCAGCTTGCAATGACATGGCCAAATGGATTAAAAAGAATAATATATGACAAGCTATTGCACTTACTGACTTTAATATATTAAAAGCTTTCTAACTCCCTATATAATATGGAGTAGTCTCAGCAGAGCGTGGCTGAAAAAAAAGCTATTTAATCCTCAAGGTTTAATTTTAATACAGTTTTATGTACAGGCATACCATTGGTATCCAAACCTCTTATTTTATAATATTTTTCCCTTGTATAAAGAAATTCTTCACGACTTATAGGCACGACTTTATCATCTGATCTATTATCTTTTGCAAAAAAACGCAAAGGCAGGTCATCATCATCCTTTGTAAATCCTCTTTTACTGTTCATAATACGTTCATTGTAACAGATACGCTCTCCTGTATAAAGCAGGTTATGCCCCGAGATTTTTATTCCTGTAACAGCACTAAAAACCTTTGCATACTCTTCTATGGATGCTGCAAAAAAAATAAATTTACATGCTGTTAATGAATCTATGACTGCATTAAGATCCTCTCCTATTTTAATAATTCTGGCTTTGCCTGAAAATGTAAACCGGTCAGTGGCCACAGGTTTTCTCAGTATTTCATGGCTTACAGGATAAGCTCTTAAATGACACCCTCCCCTTGTGGACAAAGCAAAACTCAAAGCCATTCCATAGGCACCTCTTGGATCATAGGCTGATAGTTCCTGCTTTTTTACACTCATGGAAAGATGGGGTTTCCCCATTAATTTGGCAAATCTGGCAGAACCAAGGCCAAGTTTTTTTCCTTCACCTGTTTGACTGACAATATCTTTTAAAACAGTACATACCTGATCTGGTGTGAGTTGCTTTTCAAAAATCTCCATATAACAGGCAATGGTTGATGCAGCAGATATAGTATCCATACCAGCTTCATTGCATATTTTATTGGCATAAAATACGGTTTCTATATCTTTATTTCCTATTAAAGCACTAAAATGGGACATTGTTTCAAATTCAGGAATACCTGAACCGTTATCTGCCTTTTTTTTACAACGTATATGACACCCTGCACATCCTGTACTTTCAGGATTATACTTTTTTTTATAAGCATGGGCATTCATTGAATCTGCAAACTCAAATCTGCTTTTTCTAAAATTATCTGTAGGCATCATATGTCTTGCATCCATAAGATCGTACAGTGCACCTGTCCCAAATTTAGATATTCCAAATTCCCCCATAACAGCAGGAGATGCTGAAACAAGCCTCAATATATCATCCCTTGCTTTTTTTAAAGCACTCCTGTCATATACAGGAGTTTTTCCAGTCCCCTTAACTGTTATATATTTTAAATTTTTTTGGGCAAAAACAAGCCCTAACCCATTTCTACCAGCTGCAAAATGATTATCAACTATCACATTAGAAAATAAAACTCCATTTTCAGCAGCAGGTCCTATAGCAGCTATTGCACCGCGTCCTTTAAGAGCAAGAGATGTTTGTGTTGTTGTTTTTCCTGCAAGGTTTTTTGCAGACACAAAGGTTATTTTGTAATCATTTATCTCAATACCTGTTAAATCCTCACTCCTGCCCTTTATTATTAAACCATCAAAGCCTGCTTTTTTTATTGCTGCCCCAAGGGTACCCCCTACCGAAGAGTCTCCTATGGTATTAGTTAATGGCGAAACAGACATTATAGTCATTCTTCCTGATGTAGGTGATAAAGTATTTACAAGAGGCCCTGTAAACATGAGCACAGGCATCTCATGATCTGCCCAGTGATAATTAATACTTTTTTTTAAAAAATATCCGCAAAGCCCCCTCCCCCCTATAAATTTTTCCAATATAGAAAAGCTTATATTCTCTATTTCACAGATTTTTTTAGAAAGATCTATCTGAGCTATTTTTCCTGTCCATCCAAATATCAATGTTTTAAACCTCTCTCCAAATATATTTAAAATAACAGCGCGGATAAATCTGTTTTAAAAATATAGATCAACTTCATAGCCATTATTACAATTAAATTATTTTAATCCAAAAATCATACACACCTTTTTTCTCCATATACTACATATTTAACATAAAAAATATAAATTTTATATGAAACTCTGTCCAACAGATCGTAATCATGAGAATTTCAATTTTCGTTGTGGCAGATAATTCTGCCATGTATGTTATATAAAAGTTTATCTATTCATAAACTTTTCACCTGTTTTATTTTGACATTCATTGAAATAGCCTATAAAATCAGGAAGATTATTATTAATAATTTTTTAATTTTACAGGCTATTTTATATGAGCAAAAAAATAACATTTTTTATTTTAAATAATACAGAAGCTCCAACACATCAGGCTACAGTATCTAAAAACTTTCTTTCTCTGATTTTTTTTTTGGTAATTGCATGTTTTGGAATCTGTCTTTTTGTAGGGTATGATTACTATTTTTTAAAAAAAACATCTGTTGATTTCAAACTGGTTAAACAAAAATCAGTCAATCAAAAAGAGACAATTAAATATCAGCAAAAGCAGATTCAATTATTTACTAAAAAAATAAATGATATAAAAACACAATTTTTAAATTTAAAATCCTTTGAAGAAAAAATCTGCATAGTAGCAAATATTAAAAATACTTCAAAAGAAGACCCTACATACGGAATAGGCGGCTCAATTTCTACTGATATAATTCCTGAAATATCCCTGTCAGAAAAGCACAACTTACTAATTCGCAAAATGCACGAACAAACCGACCAGCTTTTAATTGCTTCCTTTAAGCAGGAAAATATATTTGATAATATACTAAAAAAACTAAATGAACAAAAAAATTTACTGGCATCAACTCCTTCTATCCGGCCTGTAAAAGGAGGATGGATATCATCTGGTTTCGGTTACAGGACATCACCTTTTACAGGCAGACGCGAATTTCACAGGGGACTTGATATTGCAAATAAAAATGGCACTCCTGTTTATGCCACAGCAGATGGTACAATAACATATGCAGGTAAAAAGGGATATTATGGAAATTTTATTTCAATTAAACACGGATATGGTTTAGTCACAAGATACGGTCATTTAAGTAAAATTTTAAAAAAACGCGGAACAAAAGTTAAAAGAGGGGATATTATAGGTAATATAGGCAATACAGGCAGAAGCACAGGCCCTCACATCCACTATGAAGTAAAAATCAATAAAGTCGCTGTAAATCCTTTAAAATACATTCTAAACTAATTATTAAAAAATATATGTTATATGATCTGTAATCAATCAATGCTTGCGGTTTTGATATGCAGGTTATTTTCACTCTATTTTTAACGGGTTATTATTTATTTTGTAAGAAATCTTGTTTAATAAACTATGCTCATATTAAACAATTAAAGGTATATTTTTTAAAAATCAACTTGCTTTTTAAAAAATATGTGTTATATGATCTGTAATCAATCAATGCTTGCGGTTTTAATATGCAGGTTATTTTCACTCTATTTTTAATGGGTTATTATTTATTTTGTAAGAAATCTTGTTTAATAAACTGTGCTCATATAGATTGAAATCTTAATTTTTATTGGGGAAGGAAAAATATTACAATGGCTAATGGAATCGTCAAATGGTTTAATAGCAGTAAAGGGTTTGGGTTTATTGAACAGGAAGAAGGACCTGATGTATTTGTTCATCACACAGCAATTAATACAACCGGTTACAGATCTCTAAACGAAGGAGACAGAGTCACCTTTGATATAGAAGATGGACAAAAAGGTCCAGCTGCAGCAAATGTAACTGTAGTATAACCTAAACAAAAAATTAATTTTCTCTATATTAGCAAGAGGCTTAAATTTCAAGTTTATAAAATACAGAAAAATACTTTTAAATTATATTTTTTTGCCTGATTAAAACTCGCAAAAAATATGTCTTTTGCTTTAGCACTTGTTACTAAAATTAGGTATTTAGTATTAATTCATAATTAACCCTCTTGCAATATTGAGAGAATTTTTCATTTTACCAGAATTTTAATTTACTTTCCTGTAATTCTTAAATCCATATCTACTATCTCCTGCTTTCCTGTTTTAAATGTTGTATTTGAATAAAAATCA
>JASFBI010000245.1 GCA_030149595.1 Desulfobacterales bacterium | reverse complement strand
TGGATAGCCGAGGACTGAGGCAATAAATAATAATTTATTGATTTTTATCTCTTATTTTCACTGTAATAATTACTGGATTTACAATTTCATGGCTTTTTAAAAATATTATTAACTTCTTCTGCAATTTGAGTTTTATAAATTGGATTACCTATAAATTCAACATCTCTCTTGCCTTTACTATAATTAATATACAACGAGCAGTTAAATTTTTTGGAAACAGCTTTTGCAATTCTTGCTAAAATTTCATTACTTGTATTTTCAACTAATATTTTTATCTTTTTCTCCATACTTACCCCTTTCATATAAACATAAATGGCAGATTTATCTACCACAACGAAAACTGAAACTCTCATGATTACAGTCTGTTGGACGAAGTTTCATATAAAAGATTAAAACAGCTTTTTTATTTTTAATTATATAACAGCCTGCTCAACAGAAAAGTTTTAGAAATGAAAAGAAATTTGATTAATTTAATATGTATGGTATATAATCTACCAAATTTATGTTGAATTTTAAAAAATATAAAAACAGGGTAAAAATGTTTTTTGTGCTTAATATGCCTGCTTTCATAGGTAATTAATAATGTATAAGATTAAACTCAACCCCAAAAACACAAATGAAATTTAATTTAATTATTTACAGATATATTTTTAAGCAGTTACTTCCTCCTTTTTTTATTAATATAGTATTTTTTTCATTTATATTTTTAATGAGGCAGATACTGGAAATTACTAACCTGATTGTTAATTATAAAGTTGATTTATTAAGTCTAATATTGATTATTGTTTTTTCAATGCCGTATTTTCTTGAATTTGTAATACCCATGTCGATAATGATGAGTATTTTACTGACATTTATAAAAATGTCAGCAGATAATGAGATAACTGCACTTAAAACCAGTGGATGCAGTGTGTATAACCTGCTGCCTCCTGTTATTCTTTTCTGTTTTTTTGGCTTTTTATTAACAGGATTTATGTCAATATATGGTATGTCCTGGTCAAAAAGTGCCATAAAAAAGCTTACATCTGAAATTGTCTTGTCAAATGCTAATATGGGTATTAAAGAGAGACAGTTTATTAATAATTTTACCAATGTAATGCTGTATATAAACAAAATTAATCTGACTGATAAAACCCTTGTTGATATATTTATTGAAGATCAGAGAACCCAGGGTACTGTAAGTACTGTTGTTGCTCCAAAGGGAAGGCTGCTTAGTCATCCCAACAAGTTACTGTTTCATTTACAACTGTATAACGGCACAGTTAACCAGGTAAATCTTAACAAAAGAACAGCAAATATCATTAGTTTTAGTACATATGATATTACACTTAATTTGAATAATATTATTAATAATTCTTTTGGAAAACAAAAAAGCAGTAAAGAGATGAGTGTTTCAGAACTTCTTTTAAGCATAAAAAACACCAGTAAGAACAGTTCTGAATATTTTACAAAGCTCCTTATACTGCATAAAAAATTTTCAATACCTTTTGCCTGTTTTGCACTGGGTATTCTTGCTGTCTCTTTGGGAATCCAGACAAAATCAGCAAAAAAATCATACGGTATTGGTGTTGGTCTTATCTGTTTTTTGTTTTATTATATAATCCTTTCAGTTGGTCAGGTTTTTGGAGAAACAGGAGACTATCCTCCGGTAATTGGGATGTGGCTTCCAAATATATTAATCGGAGGTTTAGGTCTGTTTCTCCTTTACAGATCATCAGAAGATCATTTTACAGGAATTTTTTCTGTAATTAATTTGTTTAAAAAAAAGCACTGATAATTTATGCCTATTATATACAAGTATCTATTAACAAGAATAGCACAATATTTTTTTATTGTTATGGCTGCAGTAATAGGCATTTACCTTGCTGTTGATTTTTTTGAAAGAATAGATAATTTCATGGAGGCCTCTGTGGCCTTTCCAACAGCTTTAAAGTATTTTTTTTTAAAAATCCCTTTTATTGTTTCCCAGGTATGTCCTATTGCTGTTTTGCTTGCTATACTTATACAACTTGGAATTATGAATAAAAATAATGAGATCCTTGCATTGAAAAGCAGCGGGGTAAGCACTGATTTTCTCCTAAAACCTGTTATAGCTGTAGGTATTGTAAGTTCAATAGTGCTTTTTCTGTTTGCAGAGGTTATTGTTCCGGTAACAATAACCTCCGCAAACAGAATATGGCAGCACAAGGTAAAAAAACAATCTGCTGTTACATTAAAAAGAGACAATCTTTGGATTAAAGGACGCAATTACATTTGTCATATTAAACATTATGATCAGGTAACATCTACTATTTACGGTATAACAATAAATTATTTTGATGATAGCTTTAAACTAATAAAAAAGATTGATGCAAAAAAAGGAGTTTATTTTAAAGATAAATGGAAGCTTTTTAATTTTATGGAACAAATTATAGGTAAAGATAACAAACCTTCTAAAATTAATTTTGTTGATCAGGATTATGTGCCTATTAATTTTATTCCAGAAGATTTACTGGAAATAATAAAAAAAAAAAGTGATATGTCCATTGTTGAACTATATGGACAGATAAAAAAAATTGAAGCTGAAGGTTATGATGCAACATCATACAGGGTAGATTTTCTGGCAAAAATAGCATTCCCCTTTGTATGTCTTATTATGTCTATTATAGGAATTGGTATATCTACAAATAATAAATTCAATCCAGGTGTAGCTGTAAATGTGCTGACAGGTATAGGCTCTGTATTTATCTACTGGATAGTATACAGTTTTTGTCTCTCTCTTGGTTATGGAGGTATTTTGCCACCTGTTGTATCTGCTTTTGCAGCTGATTTGATTTTTATAACTATCGCTGTATTTATCATTTTTAATACAAATTAACAATAAAAAAATCTAACCGTGTAAGTTTAAGGTAAAGTAGAAATTGATTCTTATATATAATACTCTTTTGATAGTTGTTCTTTTTGCAGCTTTTCCTTTAATTATAATTAATATTTTTTTTGCAGATAAAAGAAGGAAAACTTTTTTTAAAAGACTGGGGTTATTTTCTAACTCTTTTATTTTTTACAAGAACAAGTTTGGTAAATCTGATAAACCTGTCTGGATACATGCTCTCTCTGTAGGGGAAGTCATATCATCTGAGCCTTTGGTAGAAAAAATCATAGATATTTACAAGCGGCCTGTGGTTTTTTCAGTATCAACTCAAACAGGATATCAAACAGCAAAAAGAGTGTTGGGAAATAAAGTGGATTTCCTGTTTTTTTTCCCTTATGACATCTCATTTGTGATTCAATCTGTAATAAAAAGAATAAACCCCCATGTAATAGTGATGATCGAGTCTGATATATGGCCTAATTTTATGCATACAGTAAAAAAAGAAAAAATTCCAACAGTTCTTGTAAATGCCAGGTTATCTATGCAGTCGTATAAAGGATATAAGCGGTTTTCACCTCTTTTTACACCAATGTTTTTACAATTTGCAGCCATTTGTACACAAACTCAAAATGATTCAGAGCGATTTATAAATCTTGGACTGCCAAAAAATAATATAATAACAACCGGAAATATAAAATTTGACCAGAAATTTGATAATATAAACAGAGATGATGTAAAAAAATTAAGTGTTTTAATAAAATCTGAAATTAATAAAAAAGTTTTTATTGCTGGCAGTACCCATAAAGGTGAAGAGATTATTCTGTCAAAATCATTTCTAAATATTAGAAAAGTTGTAAAAAATTCTGTTTTTATAGTGGTTCCAAGAAATCCTGACAGAGCGGCAAGTGTTAAAAATATATTTTCAGATAAAGGTTTTTCCACAATATTTTATAATGATATTTTAAGTGAAAAAGCAAAAATGAAAAACAAGGATGTTTTAATAGTTGAAGTTATGGGTGCGTTAACAACTCTTTATGCGATTTCAGATGTAGCTTTTGTAGGAGGAAGCTTGGTAAAAGAGGGTGGACACAATCCCCTTGAGCCGGCTTTTTTTTCAAAACCTGTTATATTTGGTCATGATATGAAAGATTTTAAACTAATATCTGAGATGCTGATAAAATTTTCCGGAGCTTTTTTTGTAAATAATGACAGGGAGATCTCCAAAGCAGTTTTAATGCTTTTTACAGACAGTATAAAAGCTGGTAACATGGGTAATAATGCAAAAAAAGTATTTTTAAAACACAATGGAGCTGTTGATAAAATAATAGAGGTAATAAAAACAATTGAAGATAATAAACAGCGTAAAAAAAAACATTGAACTGATAATAAAAGATGAGGATCAAGAAAATTTGAAATTGTTAAAATCATTTCTTTT
>JASFBI010000244.1 GCA_030149595.1 Desulfobacterales bacterium | reverse complement strand
CCATAGTTCATAGTCATAGGTAGCATATCCTGTTGTGGTAATAATAGAAACTACCTGAAAAAAACTATATCGAAAAGCTTCTGAAAATTTATCAAAAACAGATTCATAAACATTGAATGTAATAAGAGATGTAAATATTATAATCAGCAGTATAAAAAAACGCAGTTCAACATCTTTAAATATGGTAAGGGGTTTTCCTGTTAAAAATTGATAATGCAGGGTAAAATTTATTCCTGCAATTATCATAAAAATTATAATCACAAAATCAAAATACCACTGATTGTAATGGGCTATTGATATGTTTTTTGTTGAAAATCCACCTGTGGGCATGGTTGTAAAAGCATGGCATATTGAATCAAAAAAACTCATTCCTCCCAGTAAAAGCAGAAAAACTTCCACTAATGTTATAACAAGGTAAACTTTCCATAAAATTTTTGCTGTATCTCTTATTCTGGGTTTTAATTTGTCAGGTGCAGGACTTGGGACTTCAGCTTTGAAAAGCTGCATGCCTCCTACACCCAAAAAAGGAAGAATGGCAAGGGACAGGACAATTATTCCCATTCCTCCCAGCCACTGTATAAAACTTCTCCAGAAAAGTATACTTTTTGAAACAGCTTCAATATTTGTTAGTACAGATGAGCCTGTTGTGGTAAAACCGGATACTGACTCAAAAAATGCATCAATAAAACTAACAAAGGATTCATCAAAATAAAAAGGGAGTGATCCAAAAACACAAATTACAGTCCAGCCTGTTGCAACAATGGCCATTCCTTCCCGCTGAGTTATATGTTTGCTTTTATTGGAAACCGGGCAAAAAAAATATGCCAGCAGGCCGCAAATACTTGTAATGGTCATGGATCTAACAAAAGGCATTATAGTATTATCATTATAAAATATTCCTATAATAATGGATAGTATCATGGTTATGCCAAGAGCTATGGTTAATACTCCTGACATATTAATAATCAGCCGCCACCTCATTGATAATACTCCAGTTTTACGGTTAGAAATTTTTCAATATCCGGGATAGCAGACTGTCTGGAAAAAATTATTATTCTGTCATGGGGGTTTATAATACTATCTCCTGAAGGAATAATAATATCATCATTTCTTACTATTCCAACAAGAATTGCTCCTTTTGGAAATGCCATATTTTTTAAAGGTTTTCCAATTATATCAGATGTAGGCAGAGCAACAGCTTCAAGTACCTCTGCCTGTTCGCCTTTTATGGATATTGCAGAAAGAATTTTTCCTTTTCTTATATGCTGTAAAATTGTATTAATTGCAGAGAGTCTTGGACTTACCACCTGCTCTATTCCTATGGAATGCATTAGAGGAAAATAGCTGAATTTACTGATTTTGGTAATAGTATTTTTTACGCCAAGTCTTTTTGATAGAAGGGAAACTACAATATTGGTCTCTTCATCATTTGTTAAAGTAACAACCATATCCATATCTGAAATATTTTCTTCTACCAGAAGATTCTGATCTGTGCCATCACCATGCAGTATAATACTTTTATTTAATTCTTCAGCAAGTTCTGAACAGCGCTTGGGATTTTTTTCAATAATTTTGATATTAATGGACTTTTTTTCAAGACTTTTTGCCAGTCTGCTTCCAATGCGTCCTCCACCAATTATAAGAACACGTTTTACAGGGTATGTGTCTTTCCCAAAGTAATGCAGAGTCTTTCTTAAATTTTTTTCTTCACTTATAAAATAGATTAAATCACCGGCACAAAGCCTGTCTGTCCCCTGTAGAATTATTAATTTTTCATCTCTGAATATGGCTGAAATGAGAATGTTATTCCCATTTAATACAGAAGGCAGTGAAGAAAGCTTTATTCCATCTAATTGTGAGGCTTTTGATAACCGTACACCTATAAATTTTAATTTTCCTGAAACAAATTCACTAATATCCACAATTCCTGGTATATCAATAAGCTGTTCTATGGTTTTCACAACTTCAATTTCAGGATTAATTATTGTATCTATATTGGGGGAGTTTTTGCTAAAGGTTTCATGAAAATCATCAAATCCTGCATCTCTTATACGAACAAGTTTTTTTATGCTTGGAGAGAGAATATTTGCAGCCATAGAAGCAACAAGATTTACTTCATCACTATCTGTTACAGCAAGTAAAATATCAGCATCATATAGTCCTGCATCTTTTAGTACAACAGGATTACTGCCTGATCCTTCTATTACCTGAACATCAATGTTATCTGAAACACGCTGAAGTACCTCGGAATTATTATCAATAACAACAACTTCCTTATTTTCATGGGCAAGTCTGGCTGCGATATGAAAGCCCACTTCGCCGGCACCGATAATTAAAATTTTCAAATCAACTTCCTCCTCGACAGGCGCATGCAAAACACTAATTTGCATGGTGAAAACAATCGCCATAGATAACTTTTTTTAAGGATCCATCTTTACCTTTTAAAATTAATGTACCAGTCTCATCAACATCAACAGCTTTTCCTGTTAAAACATCTTTAGTGGTAACTATTTTTACATACTTGTTTATAGTTGTATTGTATTTTTTCCATTCAAGTACTGGATTGTTTTTATCAATATTTTCTATTGTTTTTTCAAATTCATATAGAAACAGAGTAAGAAGTTTTTTTCTGGACACAGTTTTTTTTATCAGTGCTTTTATTGATACTGCTGTTGGTTCAAGTTTAGTTGGATTATTATTTACATTAATGCCTATTCCGATATTTATATAATTTATTTTGCATGAGTCTCCCTCCATTTCTGAAAGCATTCCGCATATTTTTTTTTGATTTACTAAAATATCATTAGGCCACTTTAAAGTTGCAGAGATGTTGTAATGTTTTTTTAAAATTTTATTTAAAGAAACAGATGCTGCAAAATTAAAACGATACGCCAAGGAAGGAGCTATATCAGGTTTAAGAATAACAGTAAAATATAATCCTCCCTCTGATGAGTACCATGTCCGCTTTAAACGCCCCCTGCCTTTTGTCTGTCTGTCTGCCACAATAACGGTAAGATTTGCACATCCCTTTTCAGCTGTTTCTTTAGCGAGATCCATGGTTGATGACAGGTTGTTAAAATGATAAACAGTTATTTTTTTATTTTTTAAATTTAATTGAAAACTACTGCTTGTGTTTAAATCAGAAGGTTGGTTTGTTCTTTTAATTTTATTCATTTTAATAATAATTTTGACTCTTGTTTAAAAATTTTATAATCTTATCATCGGAGTTGGTTCTAATTTTATCTTTATTTATAGATGCTAATGTTTAATAAAAAATCATATTTTTTATTTAGACACTATTTTTTAAATTTACCTTTTAAATCTTTAAAAAAATAATAACAAGATATTTCATTTTAATTTCTCAATAATAATACAATGATGAATCAAGATATTTTATTTATAATTACAGGTTTATTTCTGCTGTATCAGGGTTCTTCCGGTGTTTCTGTTGGCAATATAATAGGCAGTAATATAATCAATATTGCTTTGGTTATAGGTTGTACAGCAATATTTAAACCCATTGAAATAGAGAAAGAGTCTGTGCGTTTTGAATTACCTTTTATGGTTTTTGTTTCAGCTCTTTTCTGGATAATGTGTATTGACAGTAAACTTGGTAGGGTGGATGGAATTATTCTTTTAGTTATTCTTGCCATTTTTTTACTTTACGGAATTTTAAATGCAAAAGCAAATACTGTTTACCAGGCTGATATATCAAAAAACAAAAAAAACAGATCTGTTTTTTGTATGTAATTACTAAATCCGGATAGCAAAACAAATCTTATGATAATAAGACCTGCCAAAACAGATGATATAGATTATATAGAAGAATTGGCAAAAAAGGGGTTATCAGGGCTTACAACTCTTCCGGCAGACAGAGTTCAGCTATTTCAAAAAATATCAGATTCAATGACTGCATTTTCATCAAAAAAAAATAAACCAGGAAATCAGTGCTATTTTTTTGTTTTAGAAGATACAAAAAAAAGGAAAGTTGCAGGCACATCAGCAATAATTGCAGCAGTTGGTATAAATGAACCTTTTTACAGTTACAAAAAGAATGTAGTAGTTCATGCATCAAACTCATTAAATATTTATAATAAATACACAACTTTGCACCTATCCAATGACTATACAGGCTGCTCTGAGCTTTGTACTCTTTTTTTAGATAAAGAGTACAGGGAAAATAATTTAGGTAAACTGCTCTCATTTTCACGATTTTTATTTATGGCTGGTTTTCCAGACATGTTTGCAGAAAAAGTAATTGCAGAGCTCAGGGGAGAATCTGATGAAAAAGGGAAATCGCCTTT
>JASFBI010000243.1 GCA_030149595.1 Desulfobacterales bacterium | reverse complement strand
CTTTGGATGAAATAATAGAAATTAACCAAAAAACAAATATTGAAACAGAGGTTTTTGTACATGGAGCCATGTGCATTTCCTATTCAGGGCGGTGTCTTCTCAGCTCTTTTTTATCACAAAGAGATAGCAATCGGGGAGCATGCTCCCACCCATGCAGGTGGAAATACAGCGTTGTTGAAGAGTTAAGACCAGGCGACCACATGCCTGTTCATGAAGATAACAGAGGGACATATATTTTTAATTCAAAAGATCTATGCATGATTGAACATATACCGGAACTAATTGAAGCAGGTGTAGACTCTTTAAAAATAGAAGGAAGAATGAAGGGGATAAATTATCTTGCTTCTGTTGTAAAAACATATAGAGAAGCTATAGACAATTATTACCATAATAAAGAGACATACAGAATAAAAAAAGAGTGGATAACACAGCTTGGCAGAATAAATAACAGGGGCTACTGCACAGGTTTTTTTTATAATAATCCCTCTGATTATACATTAAACTACACAAAAAAAAAATCAGGAGATGTGGGACTTTTTGTAGGAAAAATTAACGGATCAGATTCTAAAGGATTTAGTCTTGTTGAAGTAAGAAATAAAATTTTTTTAAAAGATCACGTAGAGATCTTAAAAAAAAGAGGCCCTGTCTCCAAAGATACCATAAACGAGTTATTAACTCTTGAAAACAATTCCATTGAATTTGCTCAACCAGGAAGTCATGTGAAAATCATGTTCAATAATATATATTCTGAACATGATCTTATATGCAGAGTATAGCAAAAAAACAAAAAAACAGATTGACTTTCACGGAATATAAAAAAACATGAAAATTGAAATTCTTTCAACAGGAGACGAAGTATTAACAGGTTCGGTAGTAGATTCCAATGCAGCCTGGATAGCTGAAAAACTTCTTGATAAAACCAGCGGGAAAATATTAAGACATACATGTGTAGGAGATGATATAAACCATATTGCAGATGCTGTTAAAGAGATTAGCACCAGATCAGACATAGCAATAGTTACAAGGGGGTTAGGCCCGACAGCAGATGATATTACAGCAGAAGGAATTGCTATTGCAGCTGGTACAAATCTTGTAAAAAATGAGGATGCCCTAAAATCCATAAAAGATTTTTTTTCAAGCCGAAATTTTCCAATGCCGGATGCTAACAGCAAACAGGCCATGCTGCCTTCTAATGCTGTCTGCCTTTATAATTCTGTTGGTACTGCTCCTGGATTTTTTATAAAAATAAACAGGACTGTTTTTTTCTGCCTTCCAGGTGTTCCATCGGAAATGAAAAAAATGTTATCTGACCTGGTAATAGCTGAAATTACGAACATGTTTGGAGACAAAAAAAACGTAAATGTACTAAAAACACTCTCGCTGTTCGGACTTCCAGAAGCTTTAGTAAATGAAAAACTTATAGGTTTTGAAAACAGATTCAGAGATATTAAATTAGGACTGTGTGCAAAATTCCCCCACATTGAGATAAAACTCTATTCTCAAATCCATCACAAAACAGAAAAAGAAAATTTCTTTAGTGATGCCTGCACATGGATAAAAAATAAACTGGGGAAATGGATATATTCAGATACAGGTGAATCCATGGAAGAGTGTGTGGGGAATCTGCTGAAAAAAGAGAATGCAACTCTTGCTGTTGCTGAAAGCTGCACAGGGGGATTAATAGCTCATAGTTTAACAAACGTAGCAGGAAGTTCACAGTATTTTCTTTTTTCAGGGGTTACATATTCTAACCAATCTAAAATAGATCTGTTAGGAGTTCTTCCATCAACCATTAAAAAATACGGTGCTGTTCATGAAAAGACAGTAAAAGAGATGGCAGCAGGAGCACAAAAAATTGCAAATTCCACATATGCCCTTGCAACCAGTGGTATAGCAGGGCCTGTCGGGAAATCCACAGATAAACCAGTTGGAACCATATGTATTGGAATAGCAACACAAAAAAAAGTAGATAGCTATCAGTTTTGTTTCTCCTTTAATGACCGCAGAATGAATAAAGAGATTTTTGCCATAAAAGCTCTGGATATTTTACGTAAGAAACTACTTTGCGTGTAAAAATTAATAAACAAACTGTTTTGCCTGGCATAAGATATAAAAGTATGGATGTGATGGATAAAAAATACAGTTCTGCAACAGTTCTTGCCGGATATTTAATTGACGGAAGCGGATCTGATGCAAAAAAAAACATTTGTATTAAAATAGAAAACGGAAAATTCAGCAAAATAAGAGATATAGAAAGCAGAGATTATAAAAATCAAAATTTAATTGACCTTACCGATTATACTATCTTTCCAGCTCTTATTGACTGTCATGTTCACCTTTTTATGTCAGGAACCGATAACCAGGAAATTCGAAAACAACAGCTCACTGCAGATTTTTCCCATATAAAAAATGTAATTAAAAAACATATAAAACAACATATGCAAAATGGTGTTATGGCAATACGAGACTGAGTAGATCATCTGGGACATGCTCTTTTATATAAACAAACGAACTCCCATAAAATCAAATTAAATGTTTCTGGCTGGGGACTGCACAAAAAAGGAAGATATGGTCAATTAATTGGCATATCTTTATCAAAAAAAGAGTCATTGAAAAATACCATAAACAAAATAACAAATAATATAGATCAAATAAAGATTGTTAATTCAGGTTTAAACAGCCTGCTTAAATTTGGTAAAGAGACACCATACCAGTTTGATGCTGCTGAAATGAGAAATGCTGTTATTGCTGCAAAATCAAAAAAATATCCTGTAATGGTTCATGCAAACGGAAAAGAACCTGTTCGTATTTCAATAGAATCTGGAATAGACTCTATTGAACATGGTTTTTTTATGGGCAAAGATAATTTACAAAAAATGGCAGAAAATAAAGTTACATGGGTACCTACAGCCTATACAATGAAGGCTATTTCACAATACTTTCCATACTCAAGTACAAAGTCTCAAACTGCCAGAAAAAATCTTAATCACCAGATAAAACAACTTGCCCTTGCAAGAGATACAGGGGTTAATGTTGCTGTTGGTACAGATGCAGGCAGCATAGGAGTTCATCATGGTTCATCTGTTGCAGAGGAGTTTAAACTATTTAAATCTGCCGGCTATAAAACAGAAGAGATCATAAAATGTGGTACATATAACGGTGCAAAGCTCTTGGGATTAGAAGACAAAGGATTAATAAAAAAAGATTTTTCAGCTTCTTTTATTGCTGTAAAAGGAGATATCTGCCTGTTTCCTGAAAATATGAGAAACAGCATATTTTTTCATAATGATCATTTTTTATCTAAAACAGATGCAGATTCTTAAATTATTCAGGAGACAGGCTGTTGCAAAATAAAACAAAAACAAAAATGCAGACTGTTAAAGGCTGCACAGGCTGTATCGTCATTTTCCTGAAAGGCTCAGAAAAAAGACAAAATACTACAGAAAATGTAAATAATCTTACATGCTTTTATGATTATTCCACAAACTACAAAAAAAGCTGGCTTTATGGTTTTTTATATAGTAAATTATACCGATAATAAATTTATAAAATCCTTTACATACTTTAAATATTACGAGACCTTTGAACAACTCCCTTTTTGATGAGTTATACTATTCTAACTTATTAATTTTATTAGAGAGACCTTTGAATAATTGCTATTATTCAAAGGTCCCATTACAAAAACACCATAAATCTTTTTTTTACCTCTGTTTTTTTAATTAAATTTTAATTAGGAAGGAGTATTTAAGATGAAAAAATTATTTGTACTATTTGTTTCTTTTTCAGTATTTATGCTGGCAGGCATCTCTTTTGCCGGACAAGCCAAAGACAATTGTGGATGTGGTCTTGGTACAGTTCTTTTTGGTGACAAAGCAGATAACAGCATACTGTTGCAGATTCTCCAGGCTACAACAAACGGCACATTTGGAAATCAGACCTTTGGTATTACTTCAGGTACCCTTGAGTGTGAAAGACCGGCAACTATTGCAGCAAGTGATCAGCTAATCAAATTTGTTTATGCAAATATGGATAACCTTGCAAAAGATATTGCAACAGGATCTGGAGAATCCCTTGCCACTCTGGCAGAGCTTATGGAAGTCAGTGAAAATGATTTTGGCAAGTTTTGTTTAACTCTCAAAACTAACTTTGATTTTATTTTTAATAGTGGAACAGAGAATGTTGCAACTGTTTTAGACAGAATAGTAGTTGTTACAGGTTAGATAAAAAAAATAAAGAATAAAACGTTACTAAAAAAGAGACTCTTTATAAAGAAACAGTTTAAAGAGTCTTTTTTTTTTAAGTAAGTA
>JASFBI010000242.1 GCA_030149595.1 Desulfobacterales bacterium | reverse complement strand
ACAATATCCATTTTTTGTGCTTTAAACAATCCGTTTAAATGATTTTTCGATGTTTATAGTTTCCCATTTTATAGTGGTAGGCCGGCCATGGGGACAGTTCATAGGGTTCTCACATTTTTCAAGGTCATTTAAAAGGGCTCTTATTTCAGGTTCTTTAAGAGAGTCACCAGATCGTATGGCACCGTGGCAGGCCATTATTTTTATACAGTTGTCAAAGATGGTATTAAAGCAATTTGCAGTTTCAAACTGTTTGTAGCTTTCTATTATCTCCATTACAAGAGGTTCTGCTTTGCAATTTGGTATAATAGCAGGTACAGATCTTATTATAAAGCTGTTTCCACCAAAGTGTTTTGTTTCAAGACCAATTTTGTTTAATTGTGGAAGCAGTTTTTCCATAATTTTAGCTTCTGTAAAATTAAGATGTATGGTTTGAGCAAATAAAAGTCTTTGTGCCGGAAGTTTTGCAGATTTCATACGGGTCACTATTTTTTCATAAAGAATTCTCTCATGTGCTGCATGCTGATCTATTATAACAATTCCTCTGTTATCCTCACATATAATATAGCTGTTTTTAAACTGTCCTATTATCTTAAGATTTAAAAGATCTGCTTTTTTCCATAATATAGATTGTTTGTTTTTTATCTCTGTTTTTTGAAACTGAATATTTTCATAAGAGGGTTTTTGTTTTTTACGGGGACCAAAGTAATCGGTAACAGATGATATTGGTGTATTATCGATATTTAAATCATTGTTGTTGCAAGAAGTATTTTTGCTGTATAAATTAATCCGTTGTTCTTCAGGTTTATTATCTCTGATATCTCTGTTTGGGATAATATTATTTAAAGCAAACTCTTCTGTCTCCTTGTCTTTTGGAAAAAGATCATCCCTCTTTAATAAACTACTTTCACTGTTTAGTCTTCTCCATCCAGCAGCTACAGCGTTTGATACAGCAGTATAAACATTTTTAAAATCTGAAAACCGAACCTCCTGTTTTGAAGGGTGAACATTAACATCTATTTTGTCTTTGGCTGTATTGATGAACAGAACTGCCATGGGAAAAGTAGATTTCATCAGTCTTGTTCCGTATGCTTTTATAAGAGCGTGTTTTATACCTCTGTCTTTTACAGGTCTTTTGTTTGCGTAAATATATATTTTGTTTGTTGTATTTCTTGTGAGATTTGGCATGGATATATATCCGGAAATATTAATATCGCCATGCAGGTGTTTGATTTTAATGAAGTTATTTATACTGTTTATGCTTAAAACAGCAATTATACGGTCTGAAAGGTTTTTTGTTTTTTGCCAGTGATAAATAAGACGATTGTTGTGATAGAGTTCAAACTGAACTTCCGGCCATGCAAGGGCAGTTGCAGCCATGGTCTCAAAAATATGACCAGCTTCTGTATTAACTGTTTTTAAAAATTTTTTACGGGCCGGAGTGTTATAAAAGAGATTGTTAACACTAATCATTGTCCCTTTGGGTGCACCTGTGTCTGTTACATTTTTTATTTTCCCGCCCTGAACCTCAATTTTTGTTCCTGCGTTTGAGTTAGAGTCTTTTGTGGTTAATGTAAATTTGGATACAGAGGCTATGCTTGGCAAGGCTTCACCTCTGAACCCAAGTGTGCTTATTGAAAAAAGATCGTTGTCGGAGTATATTTTGCTGGTTGCATATCTTTCCAAAGAGAGTAGTGCGTCATCTTTTCCCATTCCAGTACCGTTATCTGAAATCTGTATTAATGATTTTCCGCCTTGTTCTATTTTTATAGTAATTTTACTGCTTTTTGCATCCAAAGAGTTTTCAATAAGCTCTTTTACTATGGATGCAGGTCTTGGAACTACTTCGCCTGCAGCGATTTTGGTTGATAAAATTTCCGGAAGAATTTTTATTTTTTGCATTGTGCTTTTTGAGTGTTGATAATTAAATGTTTAATCTATTAACCTGTTGATATAACCGGCATGGCCGGAGCATTATTGTTTCATTGTGGAGTTATCTTTAAAAAAACGCATGAGAAACTCAGAATCATTTGGAGGCAGATCAAATTTTAAACATGCTTTATTAATAAGTGTATTTAATGGTATTTCTGTATCAGCAGTTTTTTCTTCAGATATCCATTTTATTGCGTTTTTTAAATCATCTCCTTGTGGGAAAATGCTCATTATTAATACTCCTTTAAAATTATTATAAAACCGGTTTTTTTATATGATAATCTGTTGCCTGTTCAAATTTGTACGCAGCATTTAATATTTTTTCCTCCATAAAATGGCTGGCCTGTATTTGGAGACCTATGGGAAGATTATTTGAGGAAAAACCGCATGGAACAGATATGCCGGTAATACCTGCCATATTGGCTGACAGGGTAAATATGTCAGACAAATACATTAAAAGAGGGTCATGTTTTTTTTCTCCTATCTCAAAGGCAGTTGAGGGGGTAACAGGAGATATTAGAAAGTCACATTGTTTAAAAGCATTTTTATAATCTTCTATAATCAATGTTCTTACCTGGGATGCTTTTTTGTAGTATGCCTCGTAATATCCTGCAGAAAGAGCATAGGTACCCAAAAGAATTCTTCTTTTAACTTCATCTCCAAATCCTTTTGACCTGGTACTTTTATACATTTCTATAAGGTTTGTTTTATCTGTGTCTCTGAAACCATATTTAACCCCATCATACCTTGCAAGGTTTGAGCTTGCCTCAGATGTTGCTATAACATAATAAGCAGCCACAGCATATTTTATATGGGGCAGAGAGACAGATTTGCATGTGGCTCCCAGGGATTTAAATACCTCTGCTGAGTCTGCTACTTTTTTTGATATTTCAGGGTCAATGCCTTCAAGTTCATTATTTTCTTTGGGAATTCCAACAACAACACCTTTTAAATCTTTTTTTAAAGATCTTGTAAAATCTACTGCATCCTGTTTTACAGATGTGGAGTCTTTGGGGTCATATCCTGAGATTGCATTTAAAAGTATGGCACAATCTGTTACATCGGATGATATGGGGCCTATCTGGTCAAGAGATGATGCAAAAGCTATGAGTCCGAACCTTGAAACCCTGCCATAAGTGGGTTTTAAACCTACAACTCCGCAGTGGGATGCTGGTTGTCGTATTGATCCGCCAGTATCAGAGCCTAATGACCCCAAACACATGTCTGCTGCAACAGATGCAGCAGAACCTCCGCTTGATCCGCCTGGAATCATTTTTAGATTCCAGGGGTTTCTGGTAGTTTTAAATCCTGAATTTTCAGTGGAAGAACCCATGGCAAACTCGTCCATGTTTACCTTGCCGACCATTACAGCCCCTGCTTTTTTAAGTTTTTTTATTACAGTTGCATCGTATGGAGGTATAAAGGTTTCTAAAATTTTAGAAGCACAGGTGGTTTTTATATCTTTTGTACAGATAAGATCTTTGATTGAAAGAGGAATGCCTGTTAAAGGTGTTATATTACCTGATGCGATTGCCCTGTCTGCCTTTTCGGCCTCTTTTATGGCACTTTCGCCTGTTACTGTGATATATGCGTTAATATCTTTTTCAACTGTGTTAATTCTATCCAAAACAGCACAGGTCAGCTCCTTTGAGGAGATCTCTTTTTTTTTTCAAAAGAGAGTGTGCTTCAGAAATTGTAAGTTTATGTAGTTGCATTATTTTAATTTTCCTAATCTATTAGGCTCTATAATATTTTTGGAACTGTAAAATACCCTGCATCTTGTTCAGGGGCATTTAAAAGGGCCTCTTTATTGCTGACAGATTCTTTTAAAATATCATCTCTTAATACATTGGAAAGAGTGATGGTATTAAAGGTCGGAGTGACACCCTCTGTGTCTACTTTGCTTAAAATATCAATGTATTCTGTTATTTTTTCAAAATGAGAGCAAAAGTTTGAAAGAGAGTTGTCATCTATCTCAAGCCTTGCGAGATTTGCCACATTTATTACTTTGTCTTTGGTCACTTTATCTTTGTCTGTTTCCATTAAAATACCCTTTATATGAAACTCTGTCCAACAAACCGTAATCATGAGAGTTTCTATTTTTGTTGTGGCAGATAAGTCTGCCATGTATGTTATATGAAACTCTGTCTAAATTTAATGAATTTCACTATTCTAAATCTATTGATTTTATTAAAGACCAATTTTAAAAATTGTTATTATTCAAAGGTCTCTGTTAATAAATATCCCTTAACATAAACTATTAGTTAATGGCAAGTGCATTATCTTTATAAATAGCGTTTCCTCAGCCACGGCTGAGCCCTGGCTTCTAAGTAGTGCCCGAACGAAAACCGCCATTTTTTCCAATTACGGCGTTGGGCTTAA
>JASFBI010000007.1 GCA_030149595.1 Desulfobacterales bacterium | reverse complement strand
TATAGAGTGCGGAAAAAATGCAGGGTGCAAATATACCATACTTGTTAAAACCGGTAATGGGAAAAATACAGAAGAGCAGTTAATAAAAAACAATATACATTCTGATCATATTGCAGATAATCTTTACACTGCTGCAGAGTGGGTTATAAGTAAATTCTGCTGAGTTCTATCAATGAGCACAACACTTAATGGTTTTATAGAAAGCATAACATTTCATAATAAAAACAATAACTACACCATAGCTAAATTAAAAACAAATATAACTGAACGTCCTGTTACTATTTTAGGATACATGAAAAATATAGCTCCTGGTCAGGTTTTTGAAACCACCGGAAACTGGACAACACATCCTAAATACGGAGAACAATTTAAAGCTACCTCCTTTAAAATAATAACTCCTTCAAATAAAACTAACATAAAAAAATATTTAGAATCAGGTATCATAAAAGGTATAGGCCCATCAACAGCTGGAAAACTTATTAATCATTTCGGTGATAAAACCCTTGATACTATAAGAAACAGACCTGAGCTTTTAAAGGAAGTTAATGGCATAGCAGAGACCAAAATAAAACTTATAACAGAGTCCTTTAACAGACATGAAAAAGCATTAGAACTTATGGATTTTTTACAAAACATAGGAGTAGACGCTTCATTAGGCTCAAAAATCATCGATTTTTATGGAGACGACTCCCTTGATATAATTAAAAATAACCCATCCAGACTTGCAAAAGATTTAGATAATCAAGGGTTTTTAATTGCCAGTGCCATTGCCAGATTTAATGGAAAAGAGATCAATTCTAAACAACACATTGAATCATGTATTCTTCAGCTTATTAATAAAGCTGAAGAAAATGGAGATGTATACCTGCTCCAGAAAAAGATATTAAACCATTGTAAAAAGCAACTTGATGCCAACCCAGATAAAACAGAAGAAGCTATACTATCTCTTTCCAAATCAGGAGAGATAGTTGTGGAAATTTCAGAAAAAAAAGGGGAAAACAGGATATTTTCCAAAAAACTCTACTCTGCTGAAAAAAAAATCGCTTCAAAAATAAGAGCTCTATTAAGTTACCCAGCTGATTTTTCTCTCGAAGCAAATCAGCAGACAATAGATAAAACCCAGGAAAAACTTGCAATAGTTCTCTCACCAGAACAGATAAAAACTATATTTGGTGTTTTTTCCAGCAGAGTTGTTTTAATTACAGGAGGACCTGGAACCGGTAAAACAACACTAATTCGCTTCATTAACGCTGCACTTGAAGCATCTCAAAAGCAGGTAGCACTCTGTGCCCCTACGGGTAGAGCTGCAAGAAGACTTGAACAAATAACAAACCGTAAAGCAGTAACAATACATAAACTATTGGGATTTAACTTAGATAATGAATCCTTTGAAAAAAACTTCCATAACCCGGTAGATGCAGATGCAATTATTATTGATGAAGCCTCAATGATTGACACCTGGCTGATGCACAATTTTCTTGAAGCAATCAACCTTGCCTCTGTAATTATTTTAGTAGGAGATGCATTTCAACTTCCAGCCATAGGAGCAGGAAACATTTTATGTGATCTTATCAATTCTGGTATAGTCCCGACATATCATCTGCAAACTATATTCAGGCAAGCCCAAAAAAGTCCTATTATAACCAATGCTCATCTCATAAGAAATGGAAATTTTCCGGATTTTCAAAGTGTTCTCACTGACAAAAAACTTTCTGAATTTTATTTTTTTGAAGAAAATGATCCTGACAAAATTTTAAAAAAAATTATTGACCTTTGTTCATGTAAGATTCCTGAAAAATTCGGCCTTGATCCTTTTAATGATATTCAGGTTTTGACTCCCATGCATAAAGGAGTTACAGGAACTATAAATTTAAACCATGCCCTTCAAAAAGCACTTAATCCCAGCAAAAAAAATATAGAAACCCCTTTGGGTAAATATAAAACCGGCGACAAAGTAATACATCTTAAAAACAACTATCAAAAAAATGTTTTCAACGGAGACATAGGTACCATCACAGATATTAACATAAAAAAAAACACCTTGTGTGTTAATTACTATGGGAAATCGGTAAATTATAGTATTGAAGAAACAAATGATCTTGCACTGGCATATGCAATAACTGTCCATAAATCTCAAGGGTCTGAATACCCCGCTATAATTGTACCAATAGTGACCTCTCACTTCATGCTTCTTTTTAGAAATCTCATCTATACAGCTATAACAAGAGGAAAACAGTTAGTTATTGTAATTGGAATGAAAAAAGCCATTAAAATAGCATTAAAAAATGACAGCTTAAAAAAAAGACTCACCACTCTTGATAAAAAGCTTTTAGAACCTTAAAGAAGAAGCTCTCTATAACCTATAAACAGAAATAATAGCCACTGTAAAATCTATAAAACTCAATTGACATATTTATCTAATTTTGATAAATTAGATAAATAATTTATATAAAATAATTAAACTCTTATTATAATTTACATTTCATAATTTATTAACAAGCTTAAATATTTTTTACTTTTCTGAAAAAGCAAATTTTACATAGTTAATATCAAATCTATAACTATTTAACTTGTTTACTTACCAGCAAAATAACATTTTAAACTCTTTATTTAAAAAACAAAGCTTGTTACAATTTTACAAACCTTACATATCAATTAGTTACTTTTAATAATTTTCCAATAAATTAATTTTACCAGATAATTTTAAGGAGGAAATATGTACGGCCAAAAAAAAAACATATTAACAAAAACAATTACCACTTTATTTATTGCTGTATGCATACTTGCAACATCCAGCTGTGCAGTTAAAACCAAAATTTATGAAATCAAACCTGCTGAAGTATCCCTGCAAGGGATTAAAACCCTTGCTGTTTTAAAATTTACCGGAAAATATGGTGAATCCGTAAGAAGCGATTTTTACAACAGACTTACAAATGTCAAACATTTTAACCTAATCGACACAACCAATATAAATACCTTAGACAAGATCATATTTGACCAGTTAGACGACCCTAGATTTTTACCTGAGCTTGAAGCATTACACGCAGATGGTGTAATTACAGGAAGAGTTACAGCTGATATCAACGACAGACATGGTTCAGATCAAATGCAGATGCAGGAAGGAACCGGAAGATATAAAAAAGGAACAAACATTTTCGGTCAGGAAGTGGATGTGGAAATAATGCGCACAGTATTAAAACCTGTAAAATATGTTATAAGACAGGCATCCTTAACAACAGATTTTAAAGTATTTGATTTACGCACAAAAAAAATCATTGCGACAGGAAAAGTTACAAAAAATTACAATGAGAAATTCGGTGGTAAAAATGATAATTTTTTCTCGGGTAAAACCATGAGCAAACTACCTGCCAAAAACCAGACTTTAAATGAACTTTCAAGTCTGGTTTCAATAGCCCTGGTCGCTAAGATTTCACCCACACAGATAACTAACACAGTATGTTTTGATGATGGAGGAACACTGGGTATTGGCGGTCATAAAGGCATTAAACGCGGAATAGAATTTGCTAAACGCGGGGTTTGGGAAGATGCTATTGAAATCTGGAATGACATTATAAAAACAGAACCAAACAACGCCTCTGCATATTACAATTTAGGAATTGCCTATGAAAGCTTCAAAACATTAAATAACCTTCAAAAAGCTTTGACCTTGTATAAAAAAGCAGTAAGAAATGGTGATAAAACATTATATTTAGACGCAATGGCAAGGACAAAAAATAAAATAAAGAACAGAAAAAAATATGACCAGCAAAAACAGATGTTAAACAACAAACCTGCTAAAAGAAATAAAGGAAGCCAGGGATTAAGAATCTATTAATGCTTTTGTATTAATTATCAAAACAGGAGAATAAAAATGAAAATATATACCAGTAAAAAAGCAATAACCAGCTTTACAGGTCTTTTTTTTACAATTTTAATACTTTTCACTTTTGCGAACAATGCTATTGCTCAAAATGTCACAGTCGTTGGGCAGGGAAACACACGCCAGATGGCTCTGTCTAATGCTCAAAGAGCAGCAGTAGAACAGGGAGTAGGAACTCTGATTGATTCTAAAACCAAAGTCGCCAATTTTGAAGTTTTACAGGATCAAATTTACTCAAGAGCACAGGGATATATAACAAATTACAATATATTATCTGAAGGTAAAACTCCTGATGGAGCACTATATATTATAACAATCCAGGCCAATGTTAAAACTGCATCCATAAAAAATGATCTTCGTGCAATTGGCATATTAATGGCACAGATAGGCAACCCCAGATTTATGACCATCTACATGCCTGAATCAAAAAGTTCAATGCACAAAAATTCAAGAGTGGTCAAATCTGCAGAAAGAGCTATTAACGGTACCTTTGCAAGAAAAGGTTTTATTGTTTTAGACAAAAGTTTTATCAACAACATTTACAATGAGATAGAACAGGCTGGAAGAATCGACATAGATATGGATGATCTTGCTGCACTTGCTTTAAAATACAGAGCTGACCTTTTACTTGTCTATGATACCCATGCAGCAAAAAAAACAGGAGGAAGCAGTAAATACTTTGGCGGGCTTATTGTTGAAATGTCCCTTAAAGCTGTGGCTCCTGCCACAGCAGATATGATAGCCCAAAAATCAGGTGACCTTTATGTAAGAACCACTAAAATGAGAGGGAGTTATTATGATAACTCACAAGCTGCAAAAGCTGCTGACAAGCTTGGAAAAGGAGTTGCCAATGCTTTAATTAAAGACACCCTGGCATATTATGAACGAGCAGCTAATGCAGGCAACAGGTTTGATATATGGTTTAAAAATTTCACAGAAGATGATACATATACAATTGTTGACGTAATTGAAGCCATGTCAGGCTATAAAGATAAAAATGTAAGAAACCAGTCACCCTCCAATTTTCAATTAGATGTTAATTATAAAGGCAAAAAATTTGATTTCCAGCGCGAGCTTTTTAGAGGACTTAAAAACCAAGGCATCGGATTTGAAACCCAACAGGCAAAAGGTAACCGTTTCCTTTTATTTAAAAAAGGAACATCAAATCCATTTGGTGAAGTAAATATCAACTAAATCTGTTTTACGTAAAGTTTTTAATCCAAAAACACATTAAACAAAAAAAGTCACTGCAATTTAAGTTAATTTACAGTGACTTTTTATATATTTTACCAGAAACAAAAAACTTTAATTACTACTTATTAATTTTAAGACTCTTTTCCTTCATCTTCAACAACAGCTTCCTTAGGTTGATCCTTAGGTTGATCCTTTCCTGCAGTCTCATCTATAATAAGTTCAATCAAAGACATTGGTGCAGCATCTCCGGCACGATTACCCATCTTTATAATACGGGTATACCCTCCATTTACTGAACCAAATTTTTCATTAACTTCAATAAAAAGCTTATGTACAAGCTTTTTTTCTCTAACTATGGCAAGAGCCTGCCGTCTTGCATGAAGAGATCCATCCTTAGCAAGTGTTATTATATGATCTGCCCACCGCCTAAGCTCTTTTGCTTTAACAGTAGTGGTTTTAATACGGCCATGTTTTATTATTGAAGTAACCATATTACGAAACATAGCTTTTTTATGACTAGCTGTTCTGTTAAATCTAAGTGATTTTTTCCGATGTCTCATGATAACTCACCTATTCTCCTTCCTCTTGTTCTTCCTCAGGGGAAACAAAACCTTCTAATCTCATTCCCAGAGAAAGGCCCATTTCTACTAAAACATCCTTTATCTCATTTAAGGATTTTCTACCAAAATTTTTAGTTTTTAACATCTCTGACTCTGTTTTCTGTACCAACTGATATATTTTAATTATCTGAGCATTTTTCAAACAATTGGCACTCCTGACAGATAATTCAAGTTCATCTACATTTCTATATAGATTTTCATTAAATTTTTTGACAGCAGATTCTTCAACCTGTTCCTGAGGTTCAGGCTCAACCTCCTCATCAAAATTAATAAAATTAGTCATCTGTTCTTTTAAAATTTTAGCAGCATAAGCAATACTATCTTCTGGCTTAACACTACCATCTGTCCAGACTTCAAATATCAATTTATCATAATCTGTCTGCTGCCCTACCCTTGCAGAACTTAACCCATAATTAACTCTTTTTACAGGAGAAAAAACAGAATCTATGTATATTATTCCCACATCTTCTTCTGGTTCTATATCAGGCTCCTTATTTGCCGACGCCAAAGAAAAACCTTTACCTGTTTTAACCTGCATATTCATTTGCAGCAAAGAAGAGTCTTCTGTCAAAGTAGCAATATGCAATTCAGAATTTAATACCTCAATACTATCATCATCATCATCACCAAAAAATATATCACCTGCTGTAACTATACTTTTACCTTCAGCCTTTAAATGTATAGTTTTTGGATTCTGATCTAAAACTTTAAATCTAACCTGTTTTAAATTAAGAATAATTTCTGTAACATCTTCTAAAACACCTGGTATTACAGAAAATTCATGCATAACCTTATCAAATTTAACCGAAACAATAGCAGCTCCATATAAAGATGACAACAAAATTCGTCTTAAAGCATTACCTAAAGTAATTCCATAGCCTCTCTCAAGAGGTTCACAAACTATTTTACAATAATTTGTCCCTCTCTCAACTTGCAGCTTCTGGGGCTTTATCATTTCACGCCAGTTCATGAACATCAACTCATTAGAGGACATAGATATTTTCTCCAGAATTATCTAATTTATTTAAAATTATTTTGAATATAATTCAACAATCAGTTGTTCCTGAATAGGCATTACTATATCTTCCCGCACAGGATAATTTTTAACCACACCCTTAAAGTTATCTTTTTCAAGTTCTATCCACTGAGGAACACCACGCCTTACAACAGAAGATAAAGCATCGTCTATAAAACTAATCTTTCTACTTTTTTCACGAACCTCAATAACATCATCAACTTTTACTAAAAAAGACGGAATATTAACCATTTTCCCATTTACAAGAAAATGTTTGTGTCTTACAAAATGTCTCCCCTGGGTTCTTGAACAAGCAAGCCCCAATCGATAAACAACATTATCAAGTCTACGTTCCAGTAAAACTAACAGATTAGTTCCTGTTATACCTTTCATACTATCAGCTTTAGAAAAAACAAGTCTAAACTGTTTTTCAGAAAGGCAATACATTCTTTTTACCTTCTGTTTCTCTCTAAGCTGAATTCCATAATCAGAAAATTTACTCCGTCTCTGTCCATGCTGACCAGGTGCATAGCTTCTTCTGTCAAATGCACATTTATCAGAATAACAACGGTCACCTTTTAAAAACAATTTAAGGTTTTCACGCCTGCAAAGACGACAAACCGAACCTCTATATCTTGACAAATCCCCCTCCTTAATCAAAGAGACAAAATGTTAATTACAATAAATAAGGAATCTTTTAAACTCTACGTTTTTTGGGAGGTCTACAACCATTATGAGGTATCGGCGTAACATCTTTAATCATAATAACCTTTAACCCTGCATTCTGTAAAGCACGAAGAGCTGACTCCCGACCAGCACCCGGACCTTTAACATAAACCTCAACAGTTTTCATCCCATGTATTAAAGCTTTTTTAACTGCATCCTCAGCTGCAAGTTGAGCAGCAAAAGGTGTACTTTTCCTAGAACCTTTAAAACCCTGAACCCCTGAACTTGACCAAGAGACTACATTACCATTAGGATCACTAATGGTAATTATTGTATTATTAAATGTAGATTGTATGTGGACAACACCACTTGATATATTTTTTTTTATCTTCTTTTTTAAACGGGTTGTTTTTGCCATTTTTTATGGTACCTTATTATAAAAATTACTTTTTGGTTACCGCACCCTTTTTCTTTACCGCTGTTCTTCTAGGCCCCTTACGGGTTCTAGCATTTGTACTTGTACGTTGCCCCCGAACAGGCAAAGATCTTCGATGTCGTAACCCACGATAAGAACCTAAATCCATAAGCCTCTTAATGTTCATAGAAACGTCAGTTCTAAGTTCACCTTCAACTTTTAATTTATCTGTTATAAATCTACGAATATTATTTAAATCAGATTCTGATAAATCATCAGTCTTAGTATTTCTATCCACTTTTAATTCATCAAGAATCATTCTTGAAATACTTAACCCGATACCATAAATATATGTTAATCCAACCTCAATACGTTTACGCTTGGGCAAATCTACTCCAGAAATCCTAGCCAAAGTTCATCCTCCCTCTATCCCTGCCTCTGTTTATGCCGTTTATTTTGGCAAATTACTCTTAACACGCCTTTTCTTTTCACAACTTTACATTTTGAACACATTTTTTTGACAGATGCTCTAACTTTCATCACAGTCCCTTTATAATTTATAATATAAATAATTTATTTAGACCTGTATGTTATTCTACCACGGGTTAGATCATAAGGCGAAAGTTCAACGGTAACTGTATCACCAGGTAAAATCTTAATGAAATGCATTCGCATTTTACCGGATATATGTGCCAGCACAACATGCTTATTTTCCAATTCCACTTTAAACATAGCATTAGGCAAGGTTTCTAAAACCGTACCTTGAACTTTTATTGCTTCCTCCTTTGCCATTCATCCCCCATATAAACATAATTATTATTATTAAGCTTTACAAATAGAACTAAAGCTAATTTATATAACACAATTATCAAAAATATACCACTTTTTTCTAATTATCATAAATAGTATATTCTTTCAAACCGCAAACACTTTTGTAATTTATTTTAACCTAAAACACTATTGTTTTCATGCAACTATTTTCCTGATCTTGATTTAACACCGCCCTTTTTTAAAAAACCTTCATAGTTACGGCTAATAATATGAGATTCAAGCTGCCCAACAACATCAATTGCAACACCAACTACAATTAATAAAGCCGTGCCTCCAAAATAGAACGGGACATTAAATTTAGCAATAAGAATAGAAGGCAGGACACAAATTACTGAAACATAAATTGCTCCTCCCAGAGTTATTCTTGTTAAAACCTTATCTATATAATCAGCTGTTGGTCTGCCTGGTCTAATTCCCGGTATATACCCTCCATGCTTTTTCATATTATCTGCAACTTCATCGGGTTTAAAAGTAACAGCCGTATAAAAAAAGCAGAAAAAGAATATCAACACCACATATAAGGTTTCATATAAAACATTTCCCGGCATAAGCATCTGGCTCATATCCTGAATAAAAGGAATTGCTATAAAACTTGCTGCCGTAGCAGGAAACATAATAATAGACGATGCAAAGATCGGCGGAATAACACCTGAAGTATTAATTTTAAGCGGCAGATGAGTACTCTGTCCACCATACATTTTTCTTCCAACAACCCTTTTGGGATATTGCACAGGAATTCTTCGCTGGGCAGTTTCCATGAATATAATCACTCCTACAACAAACACCATAAAAACCACAAGAAGTAAAACAACAAAAATACTCATTTCACCTGAAACTGATAACCTGAAAGTATTTACTATGGCTGTCGGCATCCTTGCAATAATTCCCGCAAATATAATTAAAGAGATACCATTGCTTATACCTCGCTCTGTTATCTGTTCACCAAGCCACATAATAAATGATGTCCCAGCTGTCAAAGTAAGAACAGTCATTAACCTGAAACCCCACCCAGGGTTAATAACAGCCCCCATCTGTTCTAAACCAAAACTTATTCCAAAGCCCTGAATAATACTTAAAACAACTGTTCCATAACGGGTATATTGAGTTATTTTTTTCCGACCCTGCTCACCTTCTTTAGACAACTGTTCAAGATGAGGAACAGCTACTGTTAGTAATTGCAATATAATTGAAGCACTAATATACGGCATAATTCCAAGAGCAAAAACAGACAGTCTTTCAAGAGCTCCTCCTGAAAACATATTAAAAAAACCTAATATGCCATCTTTATTTGCAGCAAAAATATCTGCGAGAGCTACACTATTTATACCTGGAGTAGGTACATGAACACCTATTCTATAAACTGCCAATAAAGCAAATGTATATAATAGTTTTTTTTTTAATTCAGGAATTTTAAATAAATTTTGGTAGCCATTTCCAATCATTATTGAATAACCTCAACAACTCCACCTGCTGATTCTATCTTATCTTTAGCTGCTTTACTGATCTTATTGATTTTTAAAGTTAAAGGTTTTGATATCTCACCTGTTGAAAGTAGTTTTATCAAATCAAAACTCCCCTTAACCAAGCCCTCTTTTCTAAGAAGAATCTCATCCACCTGAATTCCGGCATCAAACCTGCCAAGATCATTTATATTGATCAGAGCTACTCTCTTTTTAAAAATATTTGCAAACCCTCGTTTTGGCAAACGCCTGTGAATAGGCATCTGACCGCCCTCAAACCCAGGACGCACACCACCGCCTGATCTGGAATTTTGTCCGTTTGAACCCCTGCATGATGTTTTACCATGACCTGAACCTACACCTCGGCCTACTCTTTTCCTGGATTTAGTTGATCCCTTTACAGGAGATAATTCACTTAATTTAAGCATTGACTTCCTCCACAAATAACAAATGACTTACTTTATTAATCATGCCACGTATAGCAGGTGAATCCTTAAATTCTTTGCTCCTGTTCAACTTAGTCAAACCCAGACTGACAACAACTTTTCTATGTTTAGCAGGTCTTCCAATTATACTTTTGACAAGAGTTACTTTTAAATTTTCAGCCATCCTTATATAACTCCTCGTTATAAATCTTCTAAATTAATACCACGCCTTGCAGCAACCTGTGCTTTACTCTGCAAACTTGCCAAACCTTCAATAGTCGCCTTAACAACATTATGCGGATTATGTGAGCCCATACATTTGGTAAGAATATTTTTAACACCAACAACTTCCAAAACAGCTCTAACAGCCCCGCCTGCTATAAGACCAGTACCTTTTGATGCAGGCTTCAAAAGTACCCGACCTGCTCCAAATCTACCTATAACCTGATATGGCACAGTTCCCTCTGCCAGTGCAACATCAACCATAGTTTTTCTGGCTTTTTCAACACCTTTTCTTATAGCTTCAGGTACCTCACCAGCTTTACCTAATCCATATCCAACTTTTCCTTTGCCATCACCAACAACAACAATGGCACTAAAACTAAAACGTCTACCACCTTTGACCACTTTTGCCACACGATTAATACTAACCACTTTATCAATAAATTGATTATCAGTTTTATCTTGTTTTCCTTGCTTATACAAGTATCAACCCCCATAACTGCACAATTAAAAATTCAGACCTGCTTTTCTGGCACCATCGGATACAGCCTTAACTCTACCATGATATAAAAAGCCATTACGATCAAATACTATCTTTTTTATACCTTTTTCCTGAGCCCTTTGAGCCACAACGGTTCCGATAAAATAAGCCACAGATTTTTTATCTTTGAATTCTTTTCCTGATAGCAAATCTTTTTCATAACTGGAAGCAGTAACCACAGTACCCCCCGCTATATCATCTATTATCTGAGCTGAAATATGTTTGGAACTTCTAAACACAGAAAGCCTTGGCCTCTCCGTTGTTCCTTTTAAAGTTTTTTTTATACTTTTTTTTCTTTTAAGTCTACTTAATTTTTTTCTTTTTTGAGCATCCATTTTTTTCTCTTCTTAAATAAATTATGCACTAACCATAAGTAATAACTTCTATAGATTTCCACATAATTAATTATCTAAAATCTATAACTCAAAGCCAGATTAATATTTATAAAGACTACTTTGTTCCAGTTTTACCAGCTTTACGCTGTATATGTTCTTCAAAATATTTTATACCTTTACCCTTATACGGTTCAGGAGGCCTTAACATTCGTATAGCTGCTGCCACAAGGCCTAATTTTTGTTTATCAATTCCCATTAATTTAAGATTAACCCTGTCAATATCTGCTGTTATTCCTTCTGGTAAAGGAAATTCTACAGGATGGGAGTATCCTAAATTAAAAATGATCTTTTTACCCTTAAGCTCTGCCCTGTAGCCAATACCATTTATAACTAAAGATCTCTCAAATCCCTTCTCAGTTCCTATAACCATATTATTAATTATAGCCCTGGTCACCCCCTGGAGAGCTCTATTTTTTTTTGTATCTACTAAAGGGGAAACTATAATATTGTTATCTTCAATTTTCACATCTATAGCAGGATGTATTATACTACTTAGTGATCCCTTAACACCCTTAACTGTTATATTTCCGTCACCAAGAGTTACAGCAGTCTTTTCAGAAATCGCTATTGGTTTTTTTCCTATCCGGGACATTAATTGCTCCTCATTGTGCTACCATACATTACAAAGGACTTCACCACCAACATTATTTTTTCTCGCAGCTCTATCAGTCATAACACCTTTTGAGGTTGATAATATTGCAATACCCAAACCATTTAAAACAGGTGTGATTCCTATTTTTTTCACATATTTACGTCTGCTGCATTTACTTACACGCTCAATACCATAAATTACATGCTTGTTAAAAATATATCTAAAATATTTTCTAGCTTTTCTATAATTTCTTTACATAGGT
>JASFBI010000241.1 GCA_030149595.1 Desulfobacterales bacterium | reverse complement strand
AGTGGGTATTTTTATGACGTTTCAAATACTCTGTGGCTTTTTTTGATCTGTGAATAATATGAGTCTGTCCGAGAATGCTCTTTTTCCCAATTTTTTCAACCAACCCTCTAACCAAATATGGTTTGGTTGAAAAATGGGACTTATCTGGTGAGTATTTGCGATTTAAGCTCTGTATCCCTTATGCGTTTATCTTCTATCCAGTCTCGAATTATAGAGGATTACGTTTTAATGTTCGGGAAATCTCTGAGCCCTTTTACCTTCAGAAGCAAGTAGCACCATCAATGTTTTTTCAGAATCTTTTGATGAGGCTGATGTTCGGAATTGTTTAAGTTCTTTTCAAAGATCTACGCTAATGGAAACCTTAATCATAACTACCTCTCATCTTTGCAGAGTGCAGCCAAATTATTTATAGGCATTTATGTTAATAAGCTTACTGCCTGATTTGACTTTAAATTGTTTACGTAGAGTTTCCTGAACAATTCAAGATATTCCTGTTATTTTAAAATGCTGAATGCTCAGCAAAAACACTTAAAATGCTACAACTTAATAACACGATTTTATCATTATCTGTTAGCTCGGCTCGGCAGGGTTTTTGGCTTGTAAACGTTTGTTTTTAAAAGCCTCATACATAACCAATGCACCTGCAACAGATGCATTTAAAGAGCTTACATTGCCTGTTTGAGGTATGGAGACTAAAAAATCACAACTGTTTTTTACAAGGGGGCGTATTCCTTTTTCTTCTGAACCTATAACTATGGCCAGGGGAAATGTAAAATCAAAGTCCCATAAAACTTCACTGCTTTTATGGTCCATTCCCATGATCCAGACTCCTTTTTTTTTCAATTCCTGGATGGTTTTTGTCATGTTTGTAACCATAACAACTTTTATATGTTCAAGTGCTCCTGCTGACACCTTTGAAACAAGAGGTGTGGGGGCAGTTGCCCTGTTTTTTGGAATTATAATTGAATTTATGCCTGTGGCATAAGCGGTTCTTATAAGAGCTCCGAGATTACGCGGATCACAAATATTATCTGCAAGAAGAAAAACAGACTCTTTAAAGTTCGATTTTTTTGTATCTAAAATATTTGAAAGCTGAAAACAGGGATAGCTGCTTACTTTAGCAGCTATTGACTGGTGCTGTTCAGAAGCTGTTAGTTTTGATAACTGGTCAGCTTTTATCTCTTTTATGGTAATATTTCTGGTTTGAGCTATAGATACTATTTGATTTGCTCGATTTGTTATATTCTTAGAAGTATAAATTTCAAAAAACTCTCTTGTCTTTGTTTTTAAAGCTTCTAAGACTGGATGAAAACCAAACAGAATTTCTGTTGAATTACTTTTTGAATTTTTTTTTTTATTTTTTGCCATATGGTTCTTATTTAAAAATTTTATTATACTTTTATATAACTGTTAACTAAATCTGTTATTTTTTTAACAGCGTCTAAAAGTTTATCGTTAATAATAATATGTTTATAGAGATTTTTTTGTAATATCTCTTTTTTTGCATTTTCAATTCGTATATTAATTACATCTGCTTCATCTGTTTTACGCAAAATTAGTCTTTTTTTTAACTCATCCAAATCAGGAGGCATAATAAAAATTGTTATGCTTTCAGGATACTGTTTTAATATCTGCTTTGCTCCTTTAACATCAATATCAAGAATAATATTTTTGCCGATATCAATAACTTTATTAAGTGTATCTGCAAGTGTTCCATAGTAATTACCATGAACACTCGCCCATTCGGCCCAAAGATTTTTCTTTATTTTATTTTCAAATTCATTTGTGGAGATAAAATAATATTCCTTGCCATGGGTCTCCCCTTTTCTTGGTTTTCTTGTAGTATGAGATATTCCAAACTGTATTTCTGGAAATTTTTTTAATACTGCATTGCAAAGAGTTGTCTTGCCTGTTCCTGAGGGAGCAGAAAATATAAAAATCTCCCCTTTTTTAATGTAACTGTTCACATAAATCACCTGTAATCTGCAAAACAAACTGAATATTTTTATTCATTTGATGTGGAAAAACGCTGGGATATTGTTTCAGGCTGAATAGCAGATAAAATAACATGGTTACTGTCTGTTACTATTATGGATCTTGTTTTTCGTCCCTGGGTAACGTCTACTAAACGATTCTCTTTTTTAGCTTCTGTTTTTAAACGTTTAATTGGAGCTGAAGAGGGCGAAGCTATTACAACAACTTTTTTTGAAACAACATGATTGCCAAAGCCTAAATTTAAAAGTTTATCATCCATATGGTTTTCTATTGTTTTATATGAAACTCTGTACAACATATAGTAATCATGAGAATTTCATTGTTTGTTGTGGCAGGTAAATCTGCCATGTATGTTATATCCATTTTTATTCTATGTTTTGAATTTGTTCTCTGATCTTTTCAAGCTCGGATTTTATAAATACAATTATATGAAATATTTTAGCACTTCCTGATTTCGAACCCATTGTGTTAAATTCTCTGTTTATTTCCTGGAGTAGAAAATTTAATTTTCTACCGGCAGGCTCATCTGTATTCATTAAGGTTAGAAATTGCACAAAATGACTTTTTAATCTTACTATCTCTTCTGAAATATCACTTTTATCAGCTAAAAAAGCTGCTTCCTGAGATATCCTTACAGGATCAATTTCAATAAGTCCTTTTGTAATAATATTAATGCGCTCTTGTAATCGTTTTTTGTAAATCAGGACCAAATCAGATGAATTTACCTCTATATAAGCAAGTTTTTGTTTAATATCCTCTATCCGCTGAACAAGATCTGCTTTTAAAAATTCACCCTCTTGTGTTCGCATTTTATCAAGATTTTCTATGTTTTTTGATAAACATTTTTTTAAAAGGGATAATGTTTTTTCAAAATCAAACTCAGGTTCTTTGTAAGTTATTATATCTCCTGATTTAATTAAAGAGTCTAAGGAAAATTCAGAATTTATATTATATCTTTTTTTTAGTTGAGATAATACAAAATAAAAATCATCTGCTTTTTTGTAATTAATTTCAAATAGTTCTGACTCTGAACTATCTAAAATAGTAATATTAATCTCAACCCTTCCTCTTTTTATATGATTTGCTACAAAAGCTTTTATTTTCGGTTCAAAAGCCTGGTATCTTTTTTGAGTTCTTAAAAAAACATCAAGGTTTTTGCTGTTGTATGAACGTGTTTGAATAGAAATTGAGATTGATTCAAAATTTATATCAGAACTTGCAAATCCTGTCATACTTTTAATCATAGAGACTGCTTTTTTGCATTTAAAGTGTTTTTATATTTTTTTCTTACAACAGTGAGAAAAGCTTTCATGTTTTCTGCCCCATAGTCAGGATATGTCCAGGGTAAATTGTAAAAGCTGCCTTTTTGATATATTAGAGTAAGATCTGCATATATACCTTCCCCTATATATATCCTGTGGGCAAAATTTTTACCTGAGGCAAGAACAAATCTTTCTAAAAGCAGGTAGCCTGGGTCTATATTTATAAGGCGTTTGTTATTTTCAGAATATTCTTTTTCTATATTATTTGTAAATACCTTTACAAGGGAGAGATCTTCCTGATTTATCAGTGAATTAAAAGCAAGTACTCTTCTAAATAGAGGCGAACCCATTTCAGATTCATAATAAGATGTGAAATTAAAGTCAAGCCAGCTACTTACCAAATCAATGGGTCCAAATTGACTTTCAAGCCTCTCTGAAACAGGTAAAAGATTTTTTTTTTCTTTCATAAAAAGACTAATAACAAGTTTTGCCTTTTTAGGTTCACAGGGTATACTCATAAAAAATATTTTAAGTTGATTTTAAATGTGGTTTTGCTTCTTCTATGAGCATAATCGGTATATTTTCTCTTATTTCATATAACAGACTACAATTTTCACAAATTATTCCTGTTTCATCGGAATTTAAATGTACATCCTGTTTGCATTGAGGACATGCCAGAATATCTAACAGCTCTTTACTTAATCCCATTATATCACCATGAAAATCATAAAGTTTATCTATATGTTATGATCTGTCATTTTTTGGAAGCAGTATTAAACAGATCAGATGGTTTTATTTATGTGACTTTTATGTAATATCACTAAAGAAATAAAAAGTTAATATCTCAATAACTTCTGGTGTTTTGTTTATAAAAAAATCTGAAAAAGGAAGAGTTTACAAAAAATTAATATAAATTTACTTTAGAATTTATTGAGATATTACTAAAAGATTAAATAGTGCGTAAATTATTTAATCTTCCTCAATTGTAATAGCATCTTCTTCACATACTTCAACACAACTCTCACAGCCTAAACATTCGTCTGCATTAACCGGTACAGATTTTTCATCTTTCATTTCAAACACTT
>JASFBI010000240.1 GCA_030149595.1 Desulfobacterales bacterium | reverse complement strand
ACACCTTTTGCACTGTCTATAACCATGAGTGCACTGTCTACTGCTGTAAGAACTCTATATGTATCTTCAGAAAAGTCCTGATGCCCCGGTGTATCCAGTAAATTTATTTCAAAATTATTGTAGGTAAACTTCATTACAGAAGTGGTTACAGAAATACCACGTTCCTTTTCTATGGACATCCAGTCGCTTGTTGCATGGCGGTCAGCTTTTTTTGCTTTTACAGCTCCTGCAAGCTGAATAGCCCCCCCAAAAAGAAGCAGCTTTTCAGTTAAAGTGGTTTTTCCCGCATCAGGATGACTAATAATCCCAAAATTTCTTCGTTTATTTACCTCGGATTCATTGTAACGTTTCATTATTTACCTGATTAAATAATTAATGGACTAAAAAAAGATATTTTTTAGTCCATTAATATAAAAATTTTAATTTTACATATTTTCCCTGCTTTGCATGCCCGCTATCAAAGCAAAATCAGTACACTGTAAATACTTACTTTTTATTTAATAAAGACAGGGCACTATCTACAATATTTTCAGACGTAAATCCAAATTTTTCAAGAACAGTTTTACCTGGTGCCGAAGCTCCAAATCTGTCAACTCCTATTATAATACCATTTGAGCCTGTATACCTGTCCCATCCCATTGAGATACCTGCTTCAACTGCAATACGGGCAGTAACATCTTTTGGAAAAACTTTTTCTTTGTAACCTTCAGACATCTGTTCAAACATCTCCCATGACGGCATGCTTACTACCCTTGCAGAAATATTTTTCCCAGATAGATTTTTTTGTGCTTCTATACAGATATGTACCTCTGAACCGGTTGCAATTAAAATAATCTCAGGTTTTGTTTTACAATCAGAAATAATGTATGCACCTGTTTTCATTAAGGCATCTATATTTGTATCCGGTTTTTTCAACACAGGAAGCTTTTGTCTGCTTAATATCAATGCAATGGGTCTGTCAGATGTTTTTACGGCAATTTTCCATGCACAGGCTGTCTCTTCTGCATCAGCCGGCCTTATTACAAGAAGATTGGGAATGGCTCTTAAAGCAGCAAGGTGCTCTACAGGTTGATGTGTAGGCCCATCTTCTCCTACGGCTATACTGTCATGGGTAAAAACATAGATCAGCGGTAGTTTCATAAGAGCTGCAGCTCTTATGGCAGGTCTTACATAATCGGAAAACACAAGAAATGTACCTCCAAAGGGGCGGATTCCATGGTGTAGATACATCCCGCTCATAATAGCCCCCATGGCATGTTCTCTAACTCCAAAACGAATATTTCTGCCTTCATATGCATCTTTTTGAAATTCAGAAAAATTGTCTAATATGGTTTTATTTGAAGGTGCAAGATCAGCAGAACCACCCATCAGAGTAGTAACTTTGCCTGCAAGTGCATTTAAAACTTTCCCTGATGCTGACCTTGTTGCAACAGGAGCATCATCAGGAGAAAATTTTGGTATGTCAGAGTCCCATCCTTGTTTTAAAAAACCGCTTATTTCATCTACCCATTGTTCAGCAAGTTCAGGGTGAGTTTTTGTATAATTTAGAAAAAGTTCCTGCCATAAATTTTCAGAAGCAATTCCTTTTTCCACACACTTATTACATAAATCAATAGCTTCCTCTGGAACATAAAACTTTTTATCTTCAGGCCAGTTGAGATTTTTTTTTGTAAGACAAATCTCTTCTTCACCAAGAGGAGCCCCGTGTGCATCTGAAGTATCCTGCTTATTTGGGCTGCCATATGCTATGTGGGTTTTAAGAATAATAAGAGAAGGTTTCCCGCACTCTTTTTGAGATTCTTCAAGGGCATTTTGAATTTCATCTAAATTATTACCATCTGAAACAGTTATGACATGCCAGTTATAAGCACTAAATCTTGCACCTGTATTTTCTGTAAACGTAATGTCAGTATTTCCTTCAATGGAAATACTGTTGTCATCATAAATACATATCAGGCGGCCAAGCCCCAGATGTCCTGCAAAAGATGCGGCTTCAGATGTGATTCCCTCCATCATATCCCCGTCACCGCAAAAAAGATATGTGTAATGATCTACAATATTATATTCAGGTTTATTAAATTTTGCAGCAAGATGCCTTTCTGCCATTGCCATACCAACTGCATTGGCAAAACCCTGTCCCAAAGGCCCTGTTGTGGTTTCAACTCCATTTGTTACACCAAGCTCCGGATGTCCGGGAGTTTTACTCTCCCATTGCCTGAAATTTTTAATATCATCCAATGTTAAATCATAGCCTGTCATAAAAAGTATACTGTATAAAAGCATTGAAGCATGACCACCTGAAAGCACGACTCTGTCCCGGTCAAGCCATCCCGGATTTTTTGGATTATGTTTTAAAATGCGTGTCCATAAAACATATGCTGCCGGAGCAAGTCCCATGGGAGCACCAGGATGCCCTGAATTTGCTTTTTGTATGGCATCCATTGAAAGTGTCCGGATTGTATTTACGCAAAGCATATCTGTATCCACAGAACCTTGTGGCATGTTATCGTTCATTAGTTATTTCTCCTCTTTGAAAATAAAAAAAGTACTTAAAAATTTATAAAGCTCTTAAATGTTCAGGTTTTAAATCTACATTTCCTTTTAAAGCCTCTCCAATAAGTTTTAGAGTATGATCTTTATCATCTGGCAGTTTGGCTTTTATCGGAAGATAGTTTGAAGCATGATTTGCATGGAACAGACCTCCGCTCAAATCAGTATTTGCAATCATTACTCCGAGCTCATTCAAAATTTCTTCAGGTTTTAATATGGGGAATGTCCCCTGTTCATAGTCGTTATAAAGAGATGTTCCTGGAACCACCATAAGACTCAGTGCACCAATATATTCAGGATCTATGGCAGAAAGAACCCTGCCTGTCTCTTTTGCATGAATAAGTGATCTTTCTCTGCCCGCTATTCCCAGCAATACGGTTATGGAAAGCTTGATTCCAGCTTTTCTTGCTTTTTTTCCCATGTCGATCATTTTTTCGGCTGTTGCAAGTTTTCTGATATTTTTTAGTGTAACATCATCTCCTGTTTCAAGACCCATATAGGCAATTTTAAGGCCATGTTTACGCAGCTTTTTTAATTCATCTAAAGATTTCATTTTCAAACTTTTAGCATTTGCATAAACCCCTACTCTTTTTACCCATGGGAGTTTTTTTTCAATCTGTTTTAATATATTCAGCAGCCTTTTCTGGGGAATAATAAGAGCATCGCCATCACATATAAAAAGTCTGTCCTGATTTTTGCAGTATTTTTCAGCAAAATCAATATCCTGATTTATTATATCATCGGATTTTATTTTAAACCGTTCGCCTTTATATGCTGCACAAAAAGTGCATTTATTATGTGAACATCCAACAGTAGCCTGAAGCAGAATACTGTTAGCTTCACTTGGTGGTCTTATCATATTTCCTTCATAATGCATTTTAATAATCTCCCAAAAACAATAAATATTATTGACTAATCTCTTTTACTTAATATGTTATATATACGCAACATTTTTTGTGAAATCTTAAAAAAGTATTTAATAAAACCCATGGTTAAAAGAAAAAGAGATGTTTTTGTTACAGGATAATAAATTTAATTGGGAAAAATATGAAGCAGATACATGACAATGAAAAAAAGCAGTTTCAGAAGTTGTTTAAACAGCAAAATATAGATAAATATAACGAGAGGTTTAAAATCCTTGAGGTTTTTTTAAGCACGGAAAATCATATTACAGCAGAAGAACTTGAAAATCTGCTTAAAAAAAACAGGGCGAATTTTGATAAGGGCTTTATTGAAAATACGCTGGAGCTTATGTGCCGCTATGGTTTTGCCCAGTCAAAACAGTTTGATAATGGTGATATAAGATATGAACATATGCATCTCGGTCAGCACCACGACCATATGATATGTACCATGTGCGGAAAAATTATTGAATTTAAAAATAATCAGTTAGAGGAACTCCAAAAAAAAATAGCAGGAATGAATAATTTTTATATGCTTCAGCACAAAATGGATATTTATGGCTTGTGTTCCATCTGTTTTGCTCAAACATCTAAAACCATATGCCTTAATGAATCAAAACCAGGTCAAAAATTTAAAATAATAGGTTTTAATGGTGGGACAAAGTTTAATTCACGTCTAAACAGCATGGGTTTGAAAAAAGGTGATTTTGTAGAAATTTTAAACAATCAGGGTAAGGGACAACTGGTTTTATCAAAAGATAATACCCGTTTTGTTATAGGCCGAGGAGTTGCTGAAAAAATTACAGCAGAACCTGTAACAAAAACTTTGGGCAAAAATTTTGACCATAAAGAACCAGACTCTAAAAAAACTCCCATCATAACATTTTTAAGTCAAATGAGCGAGGG
>JASFBI010000239.1 GCA_030149595.1 Desulfobacterales bacterium | reverse complement strand
GCTTTATTGACTTCGATCATGCTTTCCTGTATCTGTCTTCCTTCATAGTCTGCTGTAATATAAGTCCCTGTAGCTTGATTTTGATGTGCTCCTGCTGTTTTTGTTGAATCAACTTTCAGTGCTGTATTTCCATCTACAGTTGCTATGGAATGCCCCCCTGCTTTGGAATTCCAATTATCCAAATTGGCAAATGAATCTGAAAATTTGTGTATTTTTGCTAAAAAACCTATATAAAGAGGTTGATAGTATTTAATATTTTTTGTGGCAGATAATGATCCTTCTCCTGATGTTGCAGTTGATGTAAGCTCAATATTTTTCTTTAATACAACATGACTGGTACCTGTTAGAATAACTCCTGATGAAGGAATTGTATTTGACCCCGGCAGGTTTTTTATATTGGTTAATTTATTATTTGAAAAATCTGCTTTTTCATATAATAAATCATAAGTATTGCCTGAGTTTGTAATAAGAGAAAAACTTCCGTTTAAAGGAACAAATGTTTTTAAAGGATTTGAATCAATATTTAAAACAGAATCACCTGTTTTTAAATTCCCGCTATATGTAAATTCGCAAGCCATATATACTTCATCCCCATCACTTGCTGTAATTGTTCCACTGGTTATATTAAATTCCAATGTAGAATTATTAATCCAGTTTATAGCTGAATAGTTATAAATAGTATCCTTAAATAAAATTGATCCGCCTATTATTTTTGTGCCATCTATATGAAGAAATCCATCTGTACCTTGTGTGTATTTATCCGGCAGTTTAATGGGGGTTTTTACCCTAAAGTTAGATACATCGACCTGATTCCCGTCAGCACAAAGCCAAAATGAATCAATATCAATAAAAAATTTACTTCCTCCAGATAAAGTATAGTTACCATTATCTACAATATTCTTTAATTCATCAACAGATTCATTAGAATCAATATATTTATATACTGCATATCTATATCCTGATTCTGCAGTATAATATGCTCTGGAACTAAAAGATGATGATATGGATTGGTATATTGATGTGGAAAATAACCCACTGATACCGGCACCTAATGTTGCCATTACAACAACTGTAATTATTGTAATAATTAATACAGAACCGTTATTGTTTTTTACAAGATACTGAATATATTTTTTCATATAAAACCCCAGGTTGTTGCAAAAAATAGAATAGATATTGACAACAAAGACCATATGTAATATCCCGATATTATCGGGATTTCGTATATATGTCAAATTATGAGTTTTATGATTTATGTGCTTTTTTTACCCACCTAAAACCTTTTTAACTGTCCCTGCTATTTTTTTACAAAATATTTCTACTTTATCTTTATCTTGTCCTTCAACCATAACTCTGCATAGGGGCTGGGTCCCTGAAAAACGGACAAGCACCCTTCCCTTGTTATTTAAAGACTTTTCAACATCATCAATTACATCTTTTATCTCTTTTACACTAAATAGTTCTTCAGGTTTATGTAAAACATCAACATTGATCAATTTCTGAGGATAAATTTTCATACATTCAGATAGAACAGAAAGGGATTTTCCGCTACTTTGGACGGCTTCAAAAAGTTTTATTGCAGCATAAATACCGTCTCCTGTGGTATGTTTATCCAAAAAAATCAAATGTCCGGAATTTTCACCTCCTATTACAGCATTGTGTTCTACCATAGCCTCCATTACGAATCTGTCCCCTACTCTGGTTTTTAAGTGTGTTACTCCTATCTGAGACATAGCATCGGTAAGACCTAAGTTGCTCATAACAGTACTTACAGCAATATCATTTGCCAAAAGCTTTTTCTCTTTCATAGATTTTGCACATATAGCTATAATCTGATCACCACCAACAGTATTTCCAGATTCGTCAACTGCTATAAGCCTGTCTCCATCTCCGTCAAAAGCAAAACCTATATCACTGTCTGTTTCAAGAACTTTTTTCTGTAAATTTTCAGGATGTTCTGAACCACAGTTCTCATTAATATTTATACCATTTGGTTTGTTATAAAGAGTTGTAACAGATGCTCCGAGTTTTTCAAATATAACAGGTGCAATACTTGAAACTGCTCCATTGGAACAGTCCACTACAATTTTTTTCCCGAAAAATGGTTTATCGCAAGACAGTGTATTTAAAAGAAAGTTTATATATTTTTCATTGGCATCAGGTATTTTATAAACTGATCCCATTATTTTATTATCAGCAAATAAATTTTGATTATTTTCATTTAATACAATATCTTCAATTTTTGTTTCAGTGGTAACAGAGAGTTTAAATCCATCTTTTGTGAAAAATTTAATCCCATTATCAAAAAAAGGATTATGAGATGCTGAAATAACAATTCCGGCATTTGCAGAAAAAAGACGGGTTAAAACAGCAATTGCCGGTGTTGGTATAATTTCTGCGAGATATACATCAACACCGGCAGAACATATTCCCGATATCAATGCGTTCTGGATCATAGAACCTGACACTCTTGTATCTCTTCCAATAATAATTCTGTTGTTTCCTTTTTTTTTAAAAACAAGAGAAGCTGCCTGACCAATTTTTAAAGCAATCAGAGGGGTCATTGGATAGTTATTTACCAAACCGCGAATACCATCTGTACCAAATAGTCTGCCCATATAGTAAAACACCTTTTTTAAAAAATATCTGTTTTTGTTTTTAAATAACCGGCATGACCGGAGCATGGTTATTTTTTATCGGTCACAACAAAAAATGAAACTCTCATGATTACGGTCTGTTGGACAGAGTTTCATGTAAAAATAGAGGGATAATATTTAAAATCTTTCCTATTATATTATCTTTAATTTGACAAAGCCATTGTGTTCCTGTTTTTGCATCTTTTTTTTCTAAATTTTTAATTACTTTAATATAATCTTTACCTGACTCTAAAATCTCTTTATCTATATTTTTTACAAAGATATTACATAGCTGCGAATTTGAATCTATAGATTTACATTTGTTAAAACAATTTATAAGCTCTTCTTTGTTTTTGTATAATTGAATTTGTTGAGTTAACCATAGAGGCAAACTATTATTTTTGTCACTTTTTTTAAACACAGACACGGAGTTCTCTATTTTATCACAAAGATCAGCAAATCTTTTTATCCGCTCATCTATTGCCATATTAATTGTAATTATAAGTCCTTTATATAGTTCATCAGAAAAACTGTCATATATAAATTTTTTACGTATATTTTTATACCACTGCAAAAGAGTTATAATATTTGCAAGATATATAATGTTGTTTATAACCTGACCTTTAACATTTTGATAAATGCCATGGGTATATTTCATATTTATTGATCTTTTTATTCCATCAAAAACAAGATGATTCTCTTTTATCTGATTTTTCCTTATTATTGATCCTGCTGCACTTACAGTTCCATAAGCAATAGAGCAAGGACCTGCTATCGCACCCTGTCCTCCGAGAAAAATTGGCCTGTTATTTAGCATAACTCCAGATGGAACATCACCTATTAAAGAAGCAGTTGCCTTATCCTGATTTGGGGTATAGTTAAAATGGATAAAACTACTTCCAACTTCACTGTGATCTTTTCTGGATGTGCCACCAGCCATAAAACAATCACAAAAATTAATAAGACTTCCCAGAGTTACAAAAGGAAAAAGAATGGTCTGTTTTAAGCCAGTACAATGAGCTGCACTTGCATACTCTTCTAAAATAGTACCTGACCTGACATGTGAACCAGAACCCATTTCAACACCTTTTAAAAAAACCGATTCACTAAAAAAGCCTCCTTTTAACTTGACACCATGTCCTATGTAACAATTTTCAATTGTTACAGGTCCTTCAAAACCAATTTTTGCATGTGAACATATTAAGGTATTTTCACCAAAAATTCTTGTTCCAGGATAGATAGTTACATTTTTATCAGATATACGACTGATATCTACCTGTTTGTCTATAAAAACAGATTCCGGTTTTAAAATTGTAACACCTTTGCTTATCAACTGATCTATTATAAAGTTATCACTGTTTTTCATTGTTTTTTCAAATTTATTGTTTTATATAACCAGCATGGTAGCTTTATCTGCCACAACGAAAATTAAAACTCTCATGATTACGGTCTGTTCGACGGAGTTTCATATAAATCTTATCTGTATGAATATAATAATTAAAAATAGTAGTACATCTATATTATACAGTTTCATATCATATACATTATATATATATCAATAAAACTTGTACAATTTTCAAAATAAAAATCAAAAATCCACAATTTTAAAAAGGTATCTGTTATGCATAATAACTTAAATGATCTTCCCGTATGGAAAAAACTCAAAAAACATGCTTGTGAAATGCAGTCTCAAGATTACCATTTAAAACATCTTATCAAAGAGAC
>JASFBI010000238.1 GCA_030149595.1 Desulfobacterales bacterium | reverse complement strand
TATTTTATCTTTTATTTTTTTTTCAGGTTATCAGTAAGTTTTTGAGATTTTTTAAGTTTTACAAAAATAATAATTCTTTCATCGTCTTTGATTTTTTGAGTAACAACAACAGCGTCATTAATCTCTTTGAATGTATTGGTCTGTGCGTATATTTCAGATGTGCCTATTCTGATTCCTCCCGGGTTTAATGTGGTGTCTGATCTGCCAGGGATGACCACAGAGCCTTTTTTATTAATCTCTATAAAATCTCCATGGGTCCATACATTGTGATATGTGTTAAAATATGCATTTTTATATTTTATGTCATTTTTATCATTCCAGAAAAAAACAGGCATAGAAGGAAAAGGTTTTGTGCAGACCAGTTCTCCGCATCGGTTTAAAGCATGTTTCCCGTTTTTATCAAATGATTTTACATCCATTCCAAGGGCAATACACTGTATTTTTCCTGAATAGACAGAACCCAAGGGGTTGGTTAGGGCAAAGCATCCGTTTATATCTGTTCCTCCTGATATGGATGAAAGACAAACATCTTTTTTAACATGGTTATAGATAAATAAAAAACCGTCATCTAACAGGGGAGAGCCTGTGGAAAGTATGGTTTTTAGACTTTTTAAGTTGAATGTTTTTTTGGGTTTTAAGTTTGATTTTATAACAGAGGATATATATTTTGCACTTATGCCGAATATGTTTATTTTTTCATCTTCAATTAGTTTAAAAAGAGCACCAGAGTTTGGATAAAAAGGTGATCCGTCAAAAAGGATCAGTGCTGCACCGGTAAAAAGCGAACTTACAAGCCAGTTCCACATCATCCAGCCACATGTGGTATAATAAAATATTTTATCATGGGGTTTTAAATCGACATGGAGTATGAGTTCTTTTAAGTGATTTATTAATACTCCTGCTGCACTTTGAACCATGCATTTGGGCTGGCCGGTAGTGCCTGATGAATACATAATATATAGAGGATGATTAAAAGGAAGCTGGGCAAAATCTATATTTGGTGTGGTTGCTTCCTTTAAAACAAAGTCATCATATTTTATGCTTTTACAAATACTGTTTATATCCGGATTTTCATTAATATAGGGAATAACAATTACTTTTTTTAAAGAGGTAAGGTTTTCTGTTATGGTTTTAATCTTTTCTAAAGAGTCAATTTGTTTGCCATTATAAAAATATCCATCTGCAGTAAAAATTATCTTAGGATTAATTTGACTAAATCTGTCAAGAACTCCTTTTATTCCAAAATCAGGAGAGCATGATGACCACAGGGCACCTATAGAAGAGACAGCAAGCATGGCAATTACAGTCTCTTTGATATTTGGTAAAAAACCGCATACAGTATCGTTTGTTTTTAATCCTGCGACTTTTAATGATTTTGCAAGAAGAGCTGTTTTGCTATACAGCTCTTTGTATGTTAGCCTAAACGTTTCTCCATCTTCTCTTTTTTGTATTATTGCAGTTCTATTGTCTTTAAATCTCAGCAAGTTTTCAGCAAAATTTAGTTTTGCTCCTGGAAACCATTCTGTTTTATAAAACAGAGGAGACTGTATAGTTATTTTTTTATAGTTTTTAGAATATTTAAGCTCTGAAAACTCCCAGAAAGATTCCCAGAACAGATCTGTATTTTGAATAGACCATCTGTGCAATTGATTGTAATTAATATGATTTTTATTAAATTTTTTATTAATAAATTCTATGAATCTGATGAGGTTTGAGTTTTCAATTCTTTTTTTTGAAGGTACCCAGAGTGTTTTTTTTTTGTTTATCATTTTAATGATTTTCTTATTTAAAAACAGGTAAATAGTATAGTAATATCAGGAATTAATGGCAATAATTTACTTGTTGATAAGTTATTAATCAGGATAACATTGTTTTTTATGATTGTAAATATAAATAAGGGGTTAAAGAGGTGTTAAAAAAGGGACGGAGACGGGGATTAAATTATTTTTGTATATTAAAAAATGTTGTACCTGAATAATCCCGTTTTCATACAGAAAACGGGATATTGAAAACAGTATAGAACAAATATCTGTAAAGAAAATTAACTGCTTTGTTCTACTATGGAAATTATCTTTATCTCTTCTTGAGGAATATTACCTTCATCAACTGCTATTGATCCTATTTTATCTACAACATTCATACTGTCATTAACTATTTTCCCAAAAACTGTATGTTTGCCTGTTAACCAGTCAGCATCAATAAGGGTTATAAAAAACTGGGAACCATTGGTGTTTGGGCCAGAATTTGCCATGGCGAGATATCCGCGTTTTGGCATATGAGCTGAACCTTTTTCACTGTATTTGTATCCCGTTGACTCAAGAACACCCTGCACGCTCAAAGCCATTATTTTTTTTTCAATTTCATCTTTTTGTTTATCAAACTCTTCTTGGGTAGATATGTTTAGCTCTTTTAATACAGGTCCTAATATAAATTGCTGATACTGAAGCTTTTCGTTTATGGCAAGATAAATATGAGGGCCTTTTTGGGGGTCAACTGCTTGTATTTTATCAAGACCTAAGCCGGAAGCATCTATTTCATCAATAAAATTGTAACCTGGTCCGCCCTGGCCGTTTTTTTGGGGACATCCACCCTGGATCATAAAATCTTTAATAACTCTATGAAAAACAAGACCGTCATAAAAGGGCTTTTTTATTATTTCATCTGTTGCTGAATCTTTAAACTCTTTTGTTCCAAGGGCAAGGCCCATAAAATTATTAACTGTTACAGGAGCATCATTTATAAAAAGTTCAACAAAGATATCTCCTAATGATGTTTTTATTATAAAAACAGGATTTTTTTCTTTTATCATTTTAATTGTCCTTAATAGGTTTAATATAGTATTATGATATATTAATTACAGATAATATTTGACTTTAACCTTATTTATTATAATTTTTTTTGAAAATATTCTAAAAAAGAGACAAATGCAATCTAAATCAAAAGATATTGAATTTAATTATAAAAAAAACAACTCTCCAGGGGAGTTGTATTCAGGCTTTAAGATTTTCCATGAACTGATGTCAAAAAGAATTAGTGAGATCCTTCTTGTATCCAGTTCCTATGATGCATTTATATTAGAAGAGGATGGCAGTATAGCTTCAAGAATAATAAATGAATACAATGGGTTAAATCTGAGTAACCCTCCCAGGATCAGGAGAATCTCTTCTGTATCTTCTGCTATCTCATTTATAAAAAAAAATAAAACAGACCTTGTTATTACAATGCCAAATTTAGATAACATGGATGTTTTCTGCTTTGGATGTGAGATAAAAAAGATTAAAGCAGATCTGCCTGTTATTTTACTGACGAATAATCTGGGTAGTATTAAACCCTGTGTAGACAAGAATATGGGAAAGGGAATTGATAGAATCTATCTTTGGAGTGGTAATTCTGAGCTTTTACTTGCAATGGTAAAAAATGTTGAAGACAGTTTAAATGTTGATTATGATACTAAAATAGCAGGGGTTCCTGTTTTGCTTCTTGTTGAAGATTCACCTGTCTATTATTCAACGTTTATCTCCATAATTTACAAAGAGATAGTAAAGCAGACCCAGGCTGTTTTGGGGGGAGGACTCAACGAAGAGCACAGAATATTGAGAATGAGGGCAAGACCCAAGATTCTTCTTGCACAAAATTATGAAGAAGCAATAGATATTTATAACAGATATAAAAAATATATTACTGGAATAATATCTGATTTGCGTTTTCCAAAAAATGGAAAAATAAGTGTTACTGCTGGTCTGGAATTTCTTTTAAAAGTTCGTAATGATATGTTTGACCTGCCGATTCTTGTATTAAGTTCTGAATCTAAAAATATAATGCATATGAATTCTTTATCTGCGGTATTTTTAGATAAAAACTCATCGGAACTTATTGATAATATACATAAATTTTTTATCTCCCATTTGGGATTCGGAGATTTTGTTTTTAGAATGCCCGGAGGACGAGAGGTGGGGCGTGCTTCAAATCTCAGGGATTTGGAGAGACAGATCGCTCAAATTCCTGAAAAATCTCTTTTTTTCCATGCAAATCAAAATCATTTTTCAAAGTGGATAATGGGCAGGTCTGAAATAACTCTGGCATCCAGATTAAGAGATATTAAAAGTTCAGATTTTAAAAATGTACATGATATAAGAGAATATATTGTAAACAGTATTCACCAGCTTCGTAAGTGGAGGTTAAAAGGAATAGTAGCTATATTTAATAAAGATAAATTTGATCCAGATATAATGGATTTTGTAAAAATAGGCAATGGTTCCTTAGGTGGAAAGGCAAGGGGGCTTGCTTTTATGTCTGCAATGCTTCAGAGTAAAAATCAGATTTATTCCAAATACAGCGAGATAAATATTAAAATACCAAAAACTTTAGTAATATCTACGGATC
>JASFBI010000237.1 GCA_030149595.1 Desulfobacterales bacterium | reverse complement strand
TACGTGTCATTATATAGTCTGGCATACCTCCTTGAAGAGCTGCAAAAATACCGATTGAACCGCCTCAGATTCCGGATAGAAAAGCTGGTCCGATCCCAATAATCAGACTAATCCGTGCACCTAAACATATTTGTGCAAATAGATCTACGCCAAGTTCATCGGTACCTAAAATATGCTCTTTAACAGGTGGTGAAAGTGGGGGGCCTGATGAGTGATTATGCTTATGAATTGATATCCATGGGGCAAAGATTGCTATGAAAAACACAATGCCAATTAACAATATACTAATTTTACCTGCAGTTGAAAACCATCTGAATAATTTTCTGATTTTACAATACATATTTACGACCTGTCATGTCAAACAGCCTGTGCAGCATCAGCAACTCTTGGATCAAGCACTTTATACAATAGATCAGCAAAAAAATTCGCTGAAAGCACACTCACGGTAATCAGTAAAAATATTCCCTGAATCAGCGGATAGTCATGCACTATAACAGCATCTCTCATCAATTTACCTAAACCTGGATAGCAAAAGACATTTTCCACCAAAATTGCTCCGCCCACAAGGGTGCCGAGACTTAAAAAAATCTTTGTTACAACCGGGATCATTGCATTTCCAAGAATATGTTTAATAAAAATTCGTCTTCTATGAAGACCTTTGGCATTTGCGGTTTTTATATAGTCCTTTGTAAGTACTGTGATTATACTGCTTCTTGACAGAAGATACACACCGCTTACTCTTGTTATAGTTAATGCTGTAATCGGCAGTACAGCATGGTGCAGAATATCAACTATCTTGTCTATTAAATCATAGTCCAGTGCAAAATGTGTTACTGCACCGGAAAGCGGAAACATTCCCAAACCTGCTGAAAGAAAAAAAAGTAAAACAAGCCCCAGCAAAAAAGCCGGAATTTCAGAAATAAAAACCAGAAATAAAAATATCAGCCTGTCACCCCACCTGTTTCTGTATAGTGCAGAAACACAACCTAAAAATATACCAGTAACCGTACTAAGTACTATTGCTGTAATCACGAGAAGTAAAGTCCATGGAAGTCTTTTTAAAAGAATTGTTGTTACAGGTTCATTGTAGTACAAACTATATCCCAGATACCCCTGCATAAGATTAGATACATATAAAAAATACTGGTGATAAATCGGTTTGTCTAACCCGTAATACTTCAGATAATAATTACGCTGTTCCTCGGAAAATTGTGATATCTCTTCACTTTCCTGGTCCGCAGAAATAAAAAGAAAGGGATCTCCCGGCATGGTTCTTGGCAGCAAAAAATTCAGTGTAAGAATTACCCATATAGTAAACAGATACTCTGTTATCCGGCTACTTCCAACTTTTTTAAGCATCAGTTACAGATCTTCCTTTGGAGATATGAAAGCTTGCTGTGAGAAAGGGAATGATGATCAAACATACATATCCAGCCATCATATTTTGCAGGCCGATAAACTACATATTCCGTGGTATAAAACAGCGGTATTTCTAAAACATCTTCAGCAAGATACTGCTGGATTTTATACACAATTGCCTCTCTTTTTTCTCCATCCATCTCAACATGCTGTTTTTCAAGCAGTTGATTCAGAGCATGATTATTATAATTTGATAGTCCTGATGAAGAAGGTGACTCTGTCCCAGATAAATATCCCCCAAATCTTTCCCGAAGATAATCAGGATCTCCACCCCACCCTCCATGACCAATAATTGCCATATTATACTCATATTTTCTTACACGGGCATCCCTGGTTTTACCGTCAGTACTGCAAATATTGACCAAAATTCCAGCTTTCATTAACTGCTCTTTTAAAATTTCAACCATCCTCACTTCACCCCTGCTGCATAAAATTTTAAAAGAGAGTGCTTCTCCTGAACTGTTTACACGAATCCCTTTATTGTTAATGCTGTTATAGCCTGTTTCTGAAAGAAGTTTTTCAGAAACAGTATAATTCTGTTGATATTTTTTTATATCATGGTTAAACATCAGATGATCAGGTGGAAGTATACCTGCATTACCAGAAATAGCTGCTCCCCGTGCGTTTTTTACTACAAGTTCATCAAGATCAATGGCATATCTTATTGCCTGACGAATCTTTTTTTTCTTTAAGGCACTATTCTTAAAATTAAACAACAGTCTGAACCCCCAAAACCCGGGACTTTTAACAATTTTATATTTTTTACTTTTTTGAAACCGTGGTAAAATATCAGCTGAAATTCCAGTCATATCAATTTCGCCTTTTTCAAATGCAAGAACAGACTCACTCACCGGAATATACTCTATAATTTTTACATTTTGTTTAGGCCCCCAGTAATCTTCAAATGCTTTAAGCCTGTATATACCATGCTCTTTGCTGTAGCCGGTAAGACAATAAGGTCCACAGCCTGTAACTGCTTCAGGTGCTGTAAACTCTTTTGGCATTTTAATATCTTTCCAGATATGGATGGGGATTATCCTTGTCCTTCCAAGATTATAAAGCATTGCAGAATCAGGTTTTAAAGTTGTAACCATAACCTTTTCCCCTGCAATTTTCTCAACTTTTTGAATTTTGTTAAAAATATACGACCATGTCATGGGATGTTTTGATGCATATTCAAAAGAGAAACAAACATCATCTATAGTAAGTGGTTTCCCATCATGACACTTAACACCTTTACGTATAGTAAAAAGAAATTGTTTGCCATTATCCAAAATTTCATACTCTTTTGCCAGCCAGGGAATAAGACCTTTTTCATCACGTTCCAAAAGGCTGTCAAAAATTAAACACATTTTAAAACCTCCCGGCCCCCTTGGATAATGTGCATATGGTGAAGGATATCCCCAGTCACCGCCTTCCAGCCGTATAACAATCTCTCCATCATTACCAGCCAAATCAGAAGAAGAGAGTTCCTCCTGCCTGTTACATCCTGTTACTAGCAATAATAAAAATAATATCAGAAACAGAACGACAGCCCGCAGCCGTTTCATATAACATACATGGCAGATTTTTCTGCCACAACGAAAATTGAAACTCTCATTATTACGGTTTGTTGGACAGAGTTTCATATCATTTTCCATAATATATGTTCCTGGCAGATCTAACTCTCTTTTTGGAAATAACCGCATTTTATCCTTCTGTAATATTAAAAATAATCAAAAACTAAAATTAACAGCTGCCCCATAAGTACGATCAGTAGCAGGATAGCCGTCACTATTCATATACTCCTCATCAAAAAGATTATTTACATACAGCTTTATATTTCCGTTTTTAATCTGCCCCCAGGTGTCAAAAAGAGTCTGCTTAACCGCAAAATTAAAAACATTGTAAGAATCCATTTTAACCTCTTCTAATTCAGGATTTTGTGGAGTACCAACTGATTTTTCTGTTATCTGTTCATCCTGATATATATGATCTATAAACAATGAAGTATTTTCAGAAAGATTATATTCGATGCCTGTATTCACTCTGTGTTTTGCCCGCTGATCACACTCCATTTCACCAGCAGGTTCTCCTCCCTTATTATCAAAATCAAGAAATGCATAACCAAAATAAAAGGAAAGATCATCAAAAATATGTCCGCCTGCCTGCAGTTCAACTGTCTGCTGAATAACCTTTTTTAAATTAATTCTATAATCTTTGTATTCAAGCCCCTGAAAGTCATATGCACCGCTATTTGGAGGTGTATATTCGGCAAATTGTCTATTGTAGGCAATAAAATCTTTTATTTCATAATACGCATAATTGATTTTCAGGTTGATATCCCCTGATAATCTTCGGCTAAAAACAAAATCACAACCAATTCCATATTCCGGATCAAGCCATGCTCCAGCTGGTCTTCCCTGTGGATTATAGTCACCGTGATAATCAGGAGCCCTCCATATTTTGCTTGCACCCAAAGAGAGTGATGTGTCCCTTAAACTGTCTGCAAGATCATCTAACTCCCATGTAAGAAATAATTTGGGTAAAAATTCGTTCCAGTCTCTTTCTATCCATCTGTCTCTGCCAGTAATATAAATAATACCTGAACTTGAAAAATTATTAACCTGGATAGTTATATCTTCATATCTTAATCCAGCAGTAAGATTCAATCCCTGAACAATTGTCCATTTGTCTTCAATATATCCCGATGCAATCTCAATTCTTTTTTTGTCTTCCTGAGGACTACTCCACCTTGCAGTTCTCCCATAACCATCATAGCACTGCTCAATACCAGCTCCCACTGTTATAATATGAGAATCAGCAATATTAATCTCATTGTAAAGCATTCCTCCCTGCTGATGCCACTTTGTATCCCATGAAGCATCAGAAACTCCAAGTGAATGATTTTTTTTATTCACCCAGTCAAGATATGAATAGTCCCTGTTTTCCTCACCATAATATGCCTGTGCTGTCCAGGTACCAACAGGAG
>JASFBI010000236.1 GCA_030149595.1 Desulfobacterales bacterium | reverse complement strand
ACACTACCCATCAAAACCTGGATATACCTGCATTTTATACCATAGTTCCTGGAGCACATTTTAGGGAACGTGCATTAAATACAAGTGTTGGAATGTTTTCTGCTAAAATAATTTATGAATCAATGGAACGCAGTGATGCCTTAAAAAAACTTATTGAATTTGATTGTAAACTTCCGGGTAAATATTACAATAAATTTTATTTGGGATGTTGTTATCTGTCACAAAACAACCCCAAAAAAGCTTTGGAACTGTTTTATTGTGCTATGGATTTAAATCCAGCCAATCAGGATCTGGCAAGTATCTATTCGTATATGGGTGTTTGTTATAAAAACATGGGTAAATATAATATGGCAATTGATATCCTTAAAAAAGGAGAAAGTATTGATAAAAAAAGAACCGATATTTATAACCTTTTAGGATTTTGCCATTTTAAATTAAAAGAATATAAAAAAGCTATCAGTTATTTTAAAAAAACAATTGCTCTTGATCCTTCATCTGCAATTGATTATGCAAATATTGGTTCAAATTATCACAAAATGAACCAATTGGATCAGGCAGTAAAATATTATGAAATTGCTCTTGAACTTGATCCTGCAATAACATTTGCAAAAGAGAATATAAGAAAAATAAAAAAACAGAGATAAATTTTTAACCGACTACAGAATTGCCTGTTCAGGCACTAAATAAAATCACTACATGTTGGAGGCGTGGCCTGCCTTACTATGCAGGCAAGCCTCTGTTTTCGTGAAATTATTTATTTGAAAACCTATATATAATTTGTCTTGAAAAACTGGAGTTGTTAGTATATAGTCTTTATAGGTTTATATTTAATTTTCGTATTCTTAATTTACAATACACTTCTACAATTTTACTATTTTTTATAGCATTATAAATATTTAGTCTATCTATTTTTATTTGAAACGCAATAAATATATAAATATTATCTTAAATTAATAAGTATTATTTTTTTACAAAGAATTAATGATTAAGGTTTTTGTTATGGCTGAGTTTTTTGAAGAAATTCTTTTTTATGATAATGGTGGAAGACGTAATGTTATTAACAGACGTACAGGAAAATTTGCATTTCATATACCTGAAATGCGTACAGGCATAGATAGAAGAAAAGGAAGAGATCGAAGGAAAGCACCAAGGGCTAATTCGAGATTAATGGAAAATTCCTGTTTTATAAAAGAGCTTTAATAGTTTTTATTTTAGATCATACTTTGAAATAAGTCTTGATAAATATGTTCTTTGAATTCCCATTATCTTTGCTGCTTTGGTTTTATTGTTGCTGGTATTAGTTAGATTTAATAAAATAAATTCCTTTTTAAACCTTCTTATTGCATCTTTAAGTGTTAATCCAAATTCAAAACTTGTATTCTTTCTGGTAATACTTTTAATAGGTAAATCTTCTGGAATAATTTTCTTGCCATCTCCCATAACCAAAGCTCTTTCTATGGCATTTGAAAGTTCCCTGATATTTCCAGGCCAGTTGTATGCTACCATTTTATCCAAAGCGTCTTTTGATATCTTAACAGATAATGAACAGTCCATTTCATTTGCATACTTTTTTATGAAATAATCAGATAGAAGCACTATATCATCTTTTCTCTCCCTTAGAGATGGTAGTTTCAGCTGTACTACATTTAATCTGAAATAAAGATCCTCCCTGAAATTTCCTTTTTCAATTTCTTCGATAATATTTTTATTTGTAGCTGAAATTATACGTACATCCACTTTTATAGAAGTATTTCCTCCTATTCTTGAAAAAATACCTTCCTGTAAAACTCTTAACATTTTTGCCTGCATTTCAGGTTTCATTTCAGCAATTTCATCTAAAAAAATTGTACTGTTATCAGCAAGTTCAAATTTTCCTATTTTTCTTTGAACAGCTCCTGTATAAGATCCTTTTTCATATCCAAACAGTTCTGCTTCTAAGAGTATCTGGGAGAGCAGCACAGTTTATTATTATCATCTCCCTGTTTTTTCTGGATCCTTCATTATGAATTAATGCAGCAAGCAGTTCCTTTCCTGTTCCGCTTTCACCTAAAATAAGAGTGCTGGCTTTTGATTTTGCTACTTTTTTAGCCTGATTAATAACCCGTATAAGTTTTTTATTGTTTCCTATTATTTGATATTTATCAGAAAGTCTTTCCTTTAGTGTTTCATTTTCCTGCTGAATCAATTGGGCATTTTGAACATCTCCTATTGATTTGGCTGCAAGTTCAGCAAATTCAGATAGAGTTTCAAGGTCAGTTTTATCTAAAATTTTATTATCAATTTTATCTATAATTTCAACAACACCAATAATACTGCCTTTTATTTTCATTGGCACACAGGCAATGGAATGTGTACTGTATCCTATGGATTCACTTATGGTTTTATTCCAGTTTTTATCCTTGCTTACATCATGGCTTAAAATAGGTTTGCCTGTTTTAGCTACAGTTCCCGCAATTCCATGGCCTAATTTTATTTCAAACTTTTTTATTTTTTCAGCCTTATCTCCTGTAGCAATTTTAAAAAAAAGTTTATCTGTTTTCGGATTGAGCAATAACAGAGAGCCTGCTTTTGCTTTTGTAATACTAACAGCTTTTTCAATAATAAATTCCAAATGATCATTTAATTTATCTACAGATGAATTCATAATTTAAATATATAATATTTAAGAGATAAGAAAAAGTATTAAATAATGCTGCTGAATTATATTTTAAATTTATTGCAGATATTGTTTAAGCTTATCCTCATAAATAACTATAAAAAAGTGCTATCCATGGAACCCTGTTTCTTAAGGGTTTCAGACAATATTGTGACCTCGAAAAAATTATAAGTATTTATGTAAATATGTTTAGCAGGTTATTAATGTGAGGAAAACAACACAAAAAAAATTAAATATAATATTTAAAACACACAGCTTCTATAATGTTTAAATTATATTAAAATATAAAAGGTTTGTCAATCATAGTGTAAACTCAATAATCTAAAAATTCCAAGTACTAAAATATTAACATATACAATCTTTGTTATTTTTTATATGAAACTCTGTCCAACAGACCGTAATCATGAGAGTTTAAATTTTCATTGTGGCTGATAGTGAATAACCATGCTACGGCCATGCCGGTTATATAAAAGGAAATAATTGTATATTGCTTTCTTTTATCGTACATTATGAAAAAAATATAAAAGATTTTGATGGAATATTAAAAAAATAAGGAAACAGATGATCCAACTTACAGATATTCAGAGGCAGGCTGTTTTACATACAGATACACCTGCTCTTGTTGTAGCAGGTGCAGGATCCGGTAAAACACGTACATTAACTGCTAAAATTGCCCATCTTATTTCTTTGGGTTTTAAACCTGAGAGTATACTTGCCATAACCTTTACAAATAAAGCAGCAGAAGAGATGAAAACCCGGCTTGTAAAATTAACAGGCTTGCCTTTTAAAAGTTTTCCTTGGGTAAGAACATATCACTCTGCCTGTTTTAGAATATTAAAAATTCACTGCAACTTACTTGGTTTTTCACAGCCATTACAAATTTTCTCTCCGTATCAGCAAAAAAAAATTTTAACTGAAATATTTATTAATTTAAATTATGATAAAAAAAATTTACAAACTGCAGCAGCTAACATCTCCATGGCTAAAAATTCAGGAAACCATGTTAAATATTTTGATGAAAAAACTAACCTTTTCCAAATAAATATTTATGAAATATATAAAGAATACGAAAAAGCTCTTTTTAATGCAAATGCTGTTGATTTTGATAATATATTAATGTTTGTTAGAAATATCCTGCGGGATAATCAGGACTTAAGAAAACAATACAAGCAGAAATTCAAATATATATTAGTAGACGAATATCAGGATAGTAATAATATTCAGGACGAGTTAACAAAACAGTTTTTAGATAAAGGCAATCTTTTTTGTGTAGGAGATGACTGGCAATCTGTATATGGATTCAGAGGAAGCAATATTAATAATTTTATTAATTTTAAAAATAATTATCCCGATGCAAAAATTTTTAGACTTGAAGAAAATTTTAGATCAGCAGATGAAATTATAAAAGTAGCAAATGATTTGATTGAGAATAATTTCAATAAAATATCTAAAGAGTGTTTTTCAAAAAAAAAAGGGGGAATAATATCAGAGCACAGATTTCCAGATGAAACAAGTGAAGCAAATTGGATTGTAAAAAAAATTAATTCACTTAGCGATGCTAAGATTAATTTAAATAAAATTGCAGTTCTTTATAGAACAAAAGCCTGTTCGTATGCCTTTGAAAAAGCATTTAGAACGCATGGTATTTCTTACAAAATGCTTGGTTCCAAAGGTTTTTTTGAACGAAAAGAGATAATGGATATTACCTGCTATTTAATAGCTGCTGTTTATCCCAATGACAAT
>JASFBI010000235.1 GCA_030149595.1 Desulfobacterales bacterium | reverse complement strand
AAGGTACAAAAATTCCAACAGCAGGCTCTCCAAGATTACACCAGAAAGTTGAAAATTTTGGATCAGAACCAGCTGAGACTCCATCTACAACAAAAGACAAATTTGTAACAGCCCGGCTTATACAATTTTTTGTGTCAAGAAAATCTCCATTTCCATCCCTTTCCACATCACCACAAACATCCTTTGCCAGCTCCTGCATAACAGAGACATAATCCAGTCTATCTTCCTCCAAAAGATCAGATAAGATATCAGATGCTCTTCCTTCTCTTATGGTACTATTTTCATCAATATAAACCTCGACCAGTGAATTATGATTTGTACGGTTTATAAAGCCTTTTTCAGCTGTATTGGCATCAAATTTAATATAATCTATTTTTGAAGTATAAGTCTCATATCCCAAACCGGTAAAAGCCTCATAAACAGCGGCACCTCCATGGGCATCAATCACTGCAAAATTAGAAGACACCATTTTATAATTATTTGCGGGATCTTCATGCCAGTGATCAAGTAAGTTTTCAAAATCACCAACTGTTTTACAAACCTTTAAAGCCTTTTCTACAATCTCTGTATCAGCGTTTGTAATAGTATCGTGAATAAAATTATCATCATAGACAGTTGCATTTGTTATTGCAAATCCTGCTTCATTTATACCTCCTGATGTAATAACAGATATAATTAATGACCAGTCTATAACACGTATACTACCACCAACTTCAGGGTTTTCACCTTCATTAAAGGTTACCTCCTGCATCCAGTTTAATTCATGATCCCTGTTTTTCCATAAAACAGGCCGCCCGTTAGCTGTAACTTTTCCCGAAATAACAGCAACATCACAAGCTGAAGTGATATTTACACATAGATCAGATACAATAAACATCAAAATAACAGAAACAGTTAAAAATATTATCCTTTTCATAAGCTTTACTCCTTTTTATTCATCCATACCCATAGCACTATTTCCCTGCCTAACCAGAGATTCTACAGCCTTTCTTTTGATACTCCCGTTTTTTGCTATAAAATCCTGATATTTTGTCTTTATGGTAACAGACTCACCAAGGATATTATATAGATCTGATATGAGCTGTTTAAAAAATATTTCCCTGTATTGCGTTCCTTTTACAAGATAAATTACAATTAAATCCTTCTTTTCCTGAACAATTTTAAACTCAGCTATAAGGTTAAGATGAGTTTTAATATATTTTGTAAAAGTATTCAATAGTTTTAATGATGACACATATTTTCCGCCTGGCAGAATAAAAGAGTCATCTGCCCTTCCATCAAAAGATGTCATAACAGGCAGTTTATTACCGCAGGTGCATGAATCTTTGCAAGCCCTGCCTTTATCCCCGATTTTATATCTTATAAAAGGCATGGCTGGACTGTGTGTTGTGGTTAAAACTATTTCGCCTGAATCCCCATTTTTTACTTCACTGCCCTGGCGGTCTAAAAATTCAACCCATACATTATCTGTAAACAGGTGATATTTATCATTCCTGCATTGAGCAGCAATCATCCATGTCTCTTCTGTAGAGTATTCATCATAGACAGGACATTTAAAAACCGATGAAACAAAATTCCTCTGGTGTTTAGTTGAAAGCTCAGAATTTACAGAAATCATCTTAGGCCTGATATTTTTAAGGTCTTCAGCCGTAACAGAAGTTGCAATCTCAAAAATAATAGAAGCATAACCAACCAGTAAATCAGGCTTTTCTTTTCCTATTAGTTTTATCTGCTCTATAACAGAAATTGTAGAAGGTACATGGGCAAACCTGAAAAAAGGACCAAAGTTAGGACTATCTACTTTTGTATACTTTATATAGACAGCTTTATGCCACGGTTTATAGCCTATCATGGTATAAACTCTCAGTGAGGTGTTAATATAATATGACATTGTTTTATCATTAAAAACAAAGGGAAGTGCTTTGCCTGTTGACCCGGTTGTAGCAGAATAGTGACATTTATCTATATCCTCCTTGTCAGATACTATATTTTCTGGAAAATTATCCATAATATCTTGTTTTGTAAGAAACGGTAGTTTTTTTAAATCAGCAACACCCTTTATAGATTTTATATCAACACCAGCCTCGTTATATTTTTTACGATAAAAAGGCACATTTTCATAAGCTGACCTTACCTCTTTTACAATACGGCGATTTATAAGCCGTTTCTGTATTTTTTCAGGAACATACTGATTTAACTGTACCTCTAAAAAAGATGAGCATAAGTCTAACATATACATTTATTCAATATTCCTAAAAGTTTTATTCCAAAAACAGTTATAAACTTCCATATAATTACAGACACAGCAAAAACAGGAGAACTGCTCTAACACCCCGTGAGACATTTTAAAACCCTCTTTTTAATATTTTTTTACTATTCTAACCTACCGGTTTTATTAGAGACCAATTTTGAAATTTACTATTATTCAAAGGCCACCTCATACTTACAATTTATTATATATTTTTATAGATCAAAAAAAATTAAAATAATCAACAATATTTCAAAATAATATAACATCAATATATTTTATTTTAACCTCTGTATATTGTGAAAACAGATCTCTGTCAAGAACAATGTTTTTTTTGATTTGCAATTCTATTATCTTATTTATGACTTTAACTTATTGTATCTTCAATAAGTTAAAGCTTTTGTTTTGGTCCAAGCCCCCCCCTGTGTCAGGATATATGTCACCTCAATTAAAAATAAAAATGGGGCATAAATTTTTATCTTGTTCAAGGTTGGTTTAAAAAAAGGTGGCCGCCACAGGATTCCGACACCCAAAAAAAGAGAAAGCCTCACCTACTTTGGCTGCTTGAATATAAGGACACAAAAATTTTATTGGAAAAAATCGATAAAGTTTGGCAGTGACTCATCCTTGTGGTTTCTAACACAACTACGCCAAAGGACACCGAAAAAGCAAATAGCCATTATTCTGGACAATGCAAGCATCCATAAATCCAGGAAGGTGAAAAGATATTTGAAACAACATCAAATATTCATCTTTTTTATTTGCCAACTTATTCCCCAGAGTATAATCCGGTGGAACTTTTCTGGAAATGGATTAAGCCGAAGGTTTATGGATTTGCAGCGTTAGGGGGCATTGCAGAATTGGTTTATAGGTTTAGAAAATTAGTGTGGCATTATAACAAAGGCACTCTGCATGGAAAAAAGCGGGCAGTGTGATATTATAGCAGATGATGATTTTGATGCCATTGAAAAAGCAAAGGAACTATTTGCCTTTCTTCCCCAAAGCTGCTGGGAAAAAAATTCTGTTATAAAGTGTGATGATGATCCTAAAAGAAGTGACAAAGAGCTTTTAGATATTATGCCGGATAATCCTAAAATGACCTATGATACCCACGAAATTATAGATCATATTACAGATAACGGCGAATTTTTTGAATTAAAAGAAGATTATGCCCCAAATATTATTACTGGATTTTGCAGGTTTGATGGAGAAGTTGCAGGTATTGTAGCTTGTAATCCTAAAGAATGCGGTAGTGTTATGGAGATTAATTCATGTGATAAATATTATAAATTTTTACAGATACTTGATGCATATAATAGTCCTTCCTGTTCCTCCTAAAATAAGTGTTGTTATAAGAGAGTATTATGCTGATGCAGGAGGGTTTGTAATGGGTGGTTTAAGAGGTATGGGGCAGATATCTGTTATGCATATGGCCTATTGCCAGAAAGGTCAGGGAATCTATGTGTTTGTTACATTAAATAATAATGTAGAGGGGACAGAGGGTCTGAAAAAAGAGCTTGTAAATTATGTTAGAGATGAAATAGGTGCCATAGCAGTTCCTGATAAAATTCAGTTTGCAGAAGCTCTTCCAAAAACAAGAAGTGGTAAAATTATGAGAAGGATTTTGCGAAAAATTGCAGAAAATAATATAGAAAATATGGGAGATGTAAGTACTCTTGAAGACTCCACAGTAATTGAAGCTCTTATACATAATCGTATTTAAACACACACAGGTCTTTTTTTTAGTTTTAGATCTTTATTGGCGAAAAATTGAGTTTTTTAGATTCGGATATATTTTTACAAAATAAAAAAGTGTCCTAAACGTAATTTTGTTTAGGACACTTTGATTTTTCAAGTAACCATTATGATTTTTCAAGTAACCATTATGACTTTTTAAGCTAAATAAAACAGTTAACTAAAGTACGGTTACATTTGTTGCAGCAGGCCCTTTTTGTCCTTCTTCAATGTCAAATGAAACACGATCTCCTTCATTTAAGGTTTTAAAACCTGTTGCATTAATACCGGTATGATGTACAAACACATCTTTACCATCTTCTTGTTCGATAAAACCAAAACCTTTTGATTCGTTAAACCATTTTACGATACCGTTAGCCATAGTGGCAATCTCCTGTAATAAAAAATAAAAAAATAATTTCT
>JASFBI010000234.1 GCA_030149595.1 Desulfobacterales bacterium | reverse complement strand
CCTGCTGTGTTCCTTTACCTTTTCAATCCCGTAAAGCGTATTTTTTTTGTCAAAAAGAATTGATTCGGGAGAATTTAAATATTTAGGTTTTGAATCATCTAAAACCCGCACTCCAAAACCAATTACCTCCTTTTTAATATTAAAAACAGGAAACATTATCCTGTTACTGAACCGATCATAAAGTCGTTCGTTTTTGTTAATAATCAGGCCTGTTTTTTCATCAAGACTAAGATCTACCCCCTTGTTTTTTAATAAATTTAAACGACTGTTCCACTCATTTGCAACATATCCTATTGAAAATTCATCTGCCACTTCTTTACTAATATTACGATTCAAAAGATATTTTCGTGCACCAGCTGCTTTTTTCCCTTTAAGAGTTTCAATATAAAAATCTAATGCTATCTTATTAATTTCAAACATTTTTTCTTTTTTAGAATACTCTTCCCGTGCATTCTTATCTATTTTACCATCACAGGATATAATAATTCCATAGCGCACAGCTAATTTATTAGCTGCATCAACAAAAGAAGCAGATTCAATTTGCATTAAAAAACTTATTACATCTCCGCTTATTTTACATCCATAACAATGAAAAATTTGTTTAGAAGGATCTACAGCAAATGAAGGAGTTTTTTCTGTATGAAACGGGCAAAGACCAAGATAGTTATTCCCTGACTTTTTTAAAATCACATAATCTGATATTACATCAACAATATCAGACGAATACTTAATTTTATTAATTTCATCTTTTGAAATAAATGTTGGCAAAAAACCTCCGGCATTAAATTATAAGGCTTTTTTTAAACGGACTTAAAAGATACAGCAGAATCAAACAGTTTCCATCTTTATTTAAAAAATACACAACTAAGGAATAAAAAAACCTATTCACTTAACAATATCAAAAAATATTATAACTTATACTATTCACTTATTTACCCAATAAATATAAAAATTTTTAAAATTTAATCTGTACAACAATGTCAATATTTCAAAAATTTATTATTATGTTTTTAAATTAAGCTTTTGTCAAGGTTTTTTTGATAAAGAGAATACGGAGGACTTTTCTTAAAACTTTTATTTACAAAAAATATTGCTCTGTAATTTAAATAATTCCCTTTGTTGACTGGTAAGACAAAATTCTTTCATCAAACAAGGTAGCTTGATCTACAGCTCTTCCCAGAGATTTAAATACAGACTCAACAATATGGTGTTCATTTTCACCATAAATACCATTTATATGAAGATTTATCCTGGCATTTACCGAAAATGCATAAAAAAACTCCTTTGCAATATGAATATTAAACTTATAGTCATTAAAAGATGCTTCAGGAAGATTATATACAAGAAACGGCCTGTTTGAAAAATCAACCGTAACCTCGGTTAAAGCCTCATCCATAGGCACTACAGCATGACCGTAACGTCTGATATGTTTTCTTTGGCCAAGAGCTTTATTGATTGCCGTGCCAAGAACAATTCCAACATCTTCAACAGTATGATGGGAATCCACTTCCAAATCACCTTTTGCATCTATAAAAAGGTTAAAGAAACCATGCAGGGCAAAAAGAGCAAGCATATGATCAAAAAAAGGTATGCCTGTGGATATTTTATTTTCTCCAGAGCCATCTATGTCAATTGTTATTTTTATTTCTGTTTCGCTGGTTTTTCTTTCTAAACTATAGGAACGGGGCATTTTGCAAAGATCTCAACTTCTAAATAAAATTTTTATTCGTATATCTCATACATATAATATGTGTATATACTAAGAGTGTTGTATATATAAGTCAAGCTAATTTTTTAAAACCTATGATTTAATAGGTAAAACCATTAAGTTAAGAATTTTACCATTCTCCCTTCAGACAATAAATACTTAAGACAAAATAAATTAATAAGCTGATATTTTTATTGGCATATATGATTATCTATTATAATATATATAAAAATTTCTCAAAACAATCCCACACAATCAATTTGTTTTTTATGAATTTCCACCAAAAATATTATAAAATCAAATAAATTTACTTTATACAGGCTGTTACAGAGCAAATATCAAGGACAAGCCATGAAAAAAAATAATAAACAAATGAAAAAAAATGCATATGATATTTTTTTATCAGGCCTGCAAGCTGCAGATCCTGTTTATGCAATTTCAAAACATGTTACATTAAAAAACCACACTCTTTATATAGGTAACGCCCTGTTTAATTTAAAAAAATACAAAAGAGTTATTGTTATTGGTGCCGGCAAAGCAGCTGCGTCAATGGCCAGTGCCTTAGAAGATATTATTTCAGATTATATATCAGATGGAATTATTGTGGTAAAAGATGGCCATGGGCTTTTACTTAAAAAAATCAAGGTACATGAAGCAGGACATCCTGTTCCTGATAAACGAGGAATTTTAGGAACCAACAAAATAATTAATCTTATAAAAGATACAACAGAGTCAGATCTTGTTTTATGTATTATTTCAGGAGGAGGGTCTTCCCTTTTTATAAGTCCGGCAAATGGCATTTCTCTTATAGATAAACAGAAAACAACAAAGCAGCTGCTTGCATGTGGAGCAAATATTCATGAAATAAACACAGTAAGAAAACATCTTTCAAATGTTAAGGGCGGCAGGCTTGCTTTTTATGTTTATCCTGCAACCTTAGTAAGTCTTATTTTGTCTGATGTAGTAGGAGACAATCTTGATATAATTGCATCTGGCCCCTGTATACCCGACAGGAGTACATTTGACAATGCAAAACAGATTCTTAAAAATCATAATATCTGGCATAAAATTCCATTCTCTGTTAAAAATCATATTAACAGTGGAAGAACAGGTAAAATAGATGAGACTCCAAAACCAGGCAATATAGTATTTAACAAAACCCTTAATGTTCTTGTGGGAAGTAATTTTGGCTCTTTAAATGCTGCTGGAAAAAAAGCCAGACAACTGGGCTACACCCCTTTAATTCTTACCTCAAAAGCAGAAGGAGAGGCAAAAGAAATAGCCATTTTTTATGCAGCCATTGCAAAGGAGATTATAAGTTCAGGCAACCCTTCCCCCCCCCCTGTTTGCATACTTTCAGGCGGTGAAACAACAGTAACTGTCAAAGGCTGCGGTAAAGGAGGCCGAAACACGGAGTTTACCCTTGCTGCTGCCATAGCTCTAAAAAACACCCCTAATGTAACTATTTTAAATGGAGGAACAGATGGAACAGACGGACCTACAGATGCAGCAGGAGCCATGGCAGACCAGACAACACTATATAGAGCCTCTGTTTTAAAACTTGACCCTGTAAAATATTTAAATGAAAATAACTCCTATGAATTTTTTAAAAAACTCAATGATTTAATAATAACAGGACCTACCCGTACAAATGTAATGGATATATATATGCTTCTTATATCCTGACATCTTTTTTTAAAAAAAAGTTGACACAATTCATGATAATAGTTAATAATAATAGTATTATTTATCTTAAAATAGCATCTCTTATACCTAAATATATTTAATGTTTGAATAAAAATCAGGGTTCTTTGTCAAGATCAAGGAAAATCAATATATTAACCGCAGGAATACACTTTCGTATTTTAAGGATTTAAATATTGATCTGAAGGATAAGACAGTTTTCGTTCAGATACTTCTTCTAAGTAACTTAGGCCGTGGCTAATAGGAACGTTATCTATCAGATACAGTTAAAATCTCAATTCTTAAATATTATTTATGATACTCTTATTTAAAAAAAAAATAGCTGAAGCTGTCCCTTTTTTATTTACATTTATTGTATCTTTTATAACATGGATAATTTTTTCAGGACGCTTTGATTTCACACATCTTTTTTTAGGATTTTGTTCCTGCTTAATTGTTGTTTATACATCCGGCAATTTTCTAATTGAAAAAGCAAATATAAACAGACTGCATATTGAATGGTATCGTTTTATAAAATATGTTCCATGGCTTTTATATCAGGTATTACTTGCTAATTTTCATCTTTTATATCTCTCTTTTCACCCAAGGATAAAAAATGTTATCGATCCTGAAATTTTTTATTTTGACACAAAACTAACGCGTAATATGAGTTTACTGGTACTGGCAAATTCAATTACTCTAACACCCGGTACAATAACAATATACATGTCTATTTACGGAAAATGTACTGTTCATGCTATTGATAAAAAATCATCTGAATCTATTCTGAAAATGGAAACAAAAATAGCAAAAATATTTGAAGAGAAATAATGGATAACTTTTTTTTATACTCAGGAATATATCTTAGCTTATTAATGATCCTGCCTCTTGTACGAGCTGTTTTTGGTCCTACAACCTTAGACAGCTTATTAGGTGTTAATGCCATAGGCAGTAAGACAACCGTTCTTTTAATTCTCATAGGAGTGCTTTTTAATCAGGTTGAAATGTTTGTAGATATCGCCCTTGCCTAT
>JASFBI010000233.1 GCA_030149595.1 Desulfobacterales bacterium | reverse complement strand
TAATATGGAAAAAAAAATAGGAAAATTTATCACTGCTAATGCAGATGAAGTGATTGGAATAAATAGTCCCAAAGATTTAAAGAAGGTTGAGCTTTTGTATAAAGCTCAAATATAGATTTGTCTTGACTTTAAGGTTTTTTTTGTCTTATATGAAATTTGAGGTGAATAAAATTGGATAATAGTGATTTAAATATAGATAATAATAGTATAATTCAACAATTAGCTGAGATTGAAAATAAGGTTCAGGAATTAATTGAAGCTTCAAAATTGTTAAAAACAGAAAATTTTGAGTTAACGGAAAAAATAAATAAATACGAGCTTGAACTTTTGGAAAAGTCTGAAAAAGAAGATTTGGGTAAAGAGCAATCTGTTTTGATAAAAGATAGGTTTGATTCACTTCTTGGCAAGCTGAATTTATTTTCCGAAGGTTAATTTGATATGGATACTGTTAAATTTATTTTATAATAATTTGAGGCAGTCTGCTTAAATGAGTAGTGTTTTGCACAAGAAAGAGTTTTTTTGAAAAATACAGTAAACATAGTGCTTTTTGGGCAGAAATATACTTTTAGTGCAGATGGTAATGCCTCTAATATAGATCTGGTTGAAAAAAAAATAGTTCATGAAGTAGACAAGGTTGAAAAAAGTCTTGAGTCAGGATCTTTATATTTGGATAATCTTACAAAGTTGTTGCTTGCTACTTTAAATATTGCTGGAGATTATGTAAAAATAAAAGAAGATCATGGTAATTTTTTAAAGGATGTTGATAACAGATCTGATAAAATTCTTAAATTTATTAATCAGAATATATTTAAGAAAATAAAATAAAAATATTCAAATAATTATTTATTTGTGTTATTGTTAATTTACCCTGCGATGTTCGTTATTGAAGGAGCTCTTTGATCCAACGTTATATATAAGGGAGCTGTCCCTTTATTTCGGTGAGCAAGTTCTGCTTGTACAGAAAAGCCTAATGAAATAAAAATGGTACCCACTTGAACCTTTGGTTCAAAGCTTTTTCAAAACGACATTTGTGGGGTTTTTAAAGTAATATTTTATTCTTAGAAGTATAAAATATTATGTTTAGTATCTTTTCAGTAATAATCACTATTATTGTAAAATTGTAAAATATTTTACAAACCATCCAAAAACTATATTTACTCCATATTTTATAAATTGTCAGTAATTCATTGTACAATACGTGTAAAATTAAGAATAGAAAAAGCAAGAGCATACCTTAAGGTATGCGGGATATTAGTTGAGAGTAGTGGCAAATAGATTACATATCCTGCTTTTTTATTATTTATAATTTTATATTTTGTTGTATTTTGCAGGCTTTTTATGGAATGAAAGTTTTTTTAGATTCAGGTACTAAGTAAATTTTTCTAAATAACAAAACTGGTTTAAATATTTTAAAAAATATTATCAAACAAGGAGTATGTAATTGCCGATATGAGTTTTATTTTGTGTGCCGGGTGCTTTGCTTTGGGGTTTATAATAGCCTATTTTATAAAAAGTGAAATATCTGCTTAAAAATTAAATGCAGCTCAGGATGAAGTTGACAGGTTGTTAGGAGATGCAAAAAGACGTTCTGAGAATTTATTAAAAGAGGCACGGCTTGAGGCAAAAGATAGATTGTTTAAAATGAAAGCTGAGTTTGATGTAAAAACTGCAGAAATTAAAAATGAATTAAAAAGAAAGGAAGATAGGTTAATAGTTAAATCTGAAAATCTTGATAAAAGACATGGGCAAATTGAAAAAAGAGAGATGGATGTCTCATGGCGGGAAAAAAATATTTCAAAAAATGAAGAAGTTTTAGATAAAAAATGTAAAAAGTTTAAACACCTGATAGATGAGCAAAAAATAAAGCTTGAAAATATATCAGGTCTTACATCAGAACAGGCAAAAGAGCTTTTACTTTCTACTTTAGAAAATGAAGTCAGGTATGAAGGTGCTAAGTTGATTAATAAAATTACAGGTGAAGCTAAGGAGGAGGCTGATAAAAAATCAAAAAAGATTATAGCTACAGCAATTCAGAGGTATGCAGGTGATTTTGTGGCAGAGAGAACTGTGTCGGTTGTTCATTTGCCGAATGATGAGATGAAAGGCAGGATAATTGGTAGAGAGGGTAGGAATATCAGAGCCATTGAAGCTGCTACTGGAATTGATTTAATAATAGATGATACACCGGAGGCTGTGATCTTATCTGGTTTTAGTCCGGTTAGAAGAGAAATAGCACGGATGTCATTAACAAAATTAATAGCAGATGGCCGTATTCATCCTGCTCGTATAGAAGATATTGTAAAGAGTGCTGAGTTAGAGGTTGGTCAGGCTGTTAAAGAAGCAGGAGAACAAGCTGCTTTTGAACTAGGTGTTCATGGTATACATGCTGAATTGATAAAAGTTCTTGGGCAATTAAAATACAGAACCAGTTATGCTCAGAATGTTTTGCAGCATTCTATAGAGGTTGCTTTTCTTACAGGAATTATGGCATCTGAACTGGGATTAAACGAAAAAATAGCTAAAAGAATGGGGCTATTGCATGATATAGGAAAAGCAATAGATCATGAAGTAGAAGGATCTCATGCTGAAATTGGTGCAAAACTGGCAAAAAAATATGGAGAGTCTGATCAAATTGTTCATGCAATAGCTGCCCATCATGAAGATGTTGTTCCGGAATCGGTATATGATCTTTTGGTTCAGGCGGCAGATAGTTTGTCAGGAGCAAGACCAGGAGCAAGAAAAGAGTTGTTGGAGAATTATGTAAAGAGACTTGAAGATCTTGAGGAGATAGCGAATAAATTTACAGGAGTTTCAAATTCTTATGCCATACAGGCTGGTCGGGAGCTGCGTGTTATTGTAGAAGGGGAGAAAATTTCTGATAATGATTCAGTTTTGCTTTCCAGGGATATTGCACGGGAGATAGAGGAATCGTTGACTTTTCCAGGGCAGATTAAGGTCGTTGTGATAAGGGAAATGAGAGCAGTTGAATATGCAAATAAGTAGGATATGCAGATGAAAAATGTATTTGAGATATTAAAAGAACGTGGTTTTATAGAAAATACAACTCACAAATCAGAACTTTATGAATATTTAAATAATAATAAGGCTGTTTGTTATATAGGGTTTGATCCTACTGCGTTTAGCCTTCATGTAGGCAGTTTGGTTCCTATAATGTCTCTTGCACATATGCAAAAAACAGGACATAAACCAATTGCTTTGATAGGTGGAGGGACAGGTTTGGTGGGGGATCCCAGTGGGAAAACCGAGATGCGTAAAATACTTTCAGCTGAAACTATAGGGGACAATATAAAGGGAATTAAGGCTCAGTTATCAAAGTTTATAGATTTTGATGGGAACATGGCTATTTTGCTAAATAATGCAGATTGGCTTGGAAAACTGGGTTATATTGAATTTTTAAGGGATATAGGGAAAAATTTTAGTGTAAACAGGATGCTTAAGGCTGAAAGTTATAGGCAGAGGCTTGATTCTGAAGGAGGGTTAAGTTTTATAGAATTTAATTATATGTTGTTGCAGGCATACGATTTTTTTGAACTTTTTAAAAAATATAATTGTAAAATACAGATGGGTGGAAGTGATCAATGGGGTAATATTGTGGCTGGAATTGATTTAATACGCAGAAAAGAGGGAGGGGAGGCTTTTGGCATAACATTTCCTCTTATAACAACTTCAGCTGGTGAAAAGATGGGGAAAACAGCAAAAGGAGCTGTTTGGCTTGATCCTGAAAAAACATCTCCGTATGAGTATTATCAATTTTGGGTGAATACAGATGACAGGGATGTTAATCGTTTTTTAATGCTTTTTACTTTTTTACCAACAAGGGAAATAGAAAGTATAAGTTATATAAAAGATTCAGAATTAAATGTTGTAAAATCCATTCTTGCCTTTGAAGCAACAAGTTTAGTTCATGGAGAGATTGAGGCTATTAAGGCTTATAATGCTTCTGTTAATATGTTTGGTTTAAGAGATCTGTCTTGTGATATATTACCGTCTTCTGCTGTACACAAAGGTGTTTTGAAAATTAAGGATGAATCTGTACCTGTTTTTAAAATAGAGGTTGACTTGATATCTGAAGGAATTCCTGTATTTAAGCTTTTTTATATAACTGGATTATCAAAGTCAGGGGGTGAAGCAAGGAGGCTTATTAAGCAGGGTGGGGCGTATTTAAATGGGCAAAGGATTACATCTTTTGATTATATTGTATCAAAACAGGATTTTATAGATGGTGAAGTTATGATTAAAGCAGGTAAAAAAAGATTTTGCAAAATAGTTTTAAAAAACTCTTGACATAAAACCCAAGTGAGTATAAAATCTGTTCTTGTCAATTGGGTAGTTCGGAATAAAGACAAACGAAGTTAAAAAAAGCTGATATTTTGATTGACAGGTTAGAAAAATAGGTTGTATTTGATCTT
>JASFBI010000232.1 GCA_030149595.1 Desulfobacterales bacterium | reverse complement strand
GGATGGCTTTCAGGGAAGCCCATAATTGTGCAGGTAAAGCAGTGGCCTATGCTATAGTTAAAGATAAAGAACTTAGTGAGCTTTCACTTGCTGAATTAAAAAACTTTTCATCCCTTGTAAAAAAAGATGTATTTGATTTTCTTGTTTTAGAGAGAATGATAGATAGAAGGAAATCATATGGGGCAACAGGTACAGAAAATGTCCTTAATGCTTTGCAAAAAGCGGAAAAAGAGCTTGAGAGTGAGGATGAGGTTAAAAAGAAGGCATAAATTGTATTTGTACAGGGTAGTAATTTGGGGAGTGTTTTTCATATTTTTATTTCTTTCAGGATGTGGAAAAAAAGCCCCTCCTGTATATAGTAATGCATATATGCCAAAAGCTGTGTTACTTGAATTTTATATAAAAGATGAGGTTGTAACGCTCTCTTTTACTCCTGATTACTTTGGTGAGACATCATCGGGCAGTTTAGAAGGTTATATTATTTATAAAAGCAGCAGTCTATCTAATGCTGAAACATGTGAAAACTGTCCTGTTGTTTTTAAAAAAGCAGGTACTGTCTATTTGCGTAATAGACAGAAAAAAGCAGTATATAGAGAAAAAATGGAAAAAGGTTATAAATATCATTATAAGGTTGCTGGGTTTTCATCAAATGGTATTTTTAGTGATGATTCGAATATTATATTATTTGAATATTAATGTTTAAAGTATGATTCAGCAGGGTAAAATTATTTTATGAGTGAATGTCATATTGTATATATATCTGCTGGTTCTAATATGGGTGACCGGGCAGCAAATTGTACAACTGGTATAGAGATGCTTGTAAATAAGTATGGTGTTAAACTTATTGATAAGTCCAGATTTTATTTTACAGAGCCTGTTGATTATAAAGATCAGGACTGGTTTGTAAATGGAGTATATAAAATTGAAACAGAGCTAAAGCCCCATGATCTTTTATCTGTTTTAAAAAAAATAGAAAAAAAGCTGGGCAGATTAAAGTCAGGCACAAGGTTCGGCCCAAGACCCCTTGATCTTGATATAATTTTTTATGGTAATATTGTATTAAATTCAAAGGATCTTGTTATACCCCACCCGAGAATGCATAAAAGGAGATTTGTGTTAGAGCCGTTATGTGATATAGATTACAAAATGGTTCATCCTGTATTACAATGCCGTGTTAAAACTCTTGCAATAAAAACAGCTAATAATATTAATCAACAGGTTAAATTGTATAAATGTTTAAATTAATAATACTATCAGGGCTTATATATTTTTTTTTAAAAGTAAGAAAAGTATGGAAAAGATTAAATATTGTTGTGAATCAAACAGGTATGGATAAGCCATTAAACAAAATTGATGATGTGATGGTAAAAGATCCGTATTGTAATGTGTATTTCCCAAAAAGAGAAGGGATTCACCTGCGGATAGATGGGGCTGACATGTATTTTTGCAGCAATAAATGCCGTGATAAATATTTGATAGAAAAAAGAAATAAATTTTAAAAGGAGAGAATGGTGAAGTTTTTTATAGATACCGCAAATATAGATGAGATAAAAGAAGCGAGCAGTATGGGGGTGGTTGACGGAGTTACAACTAATCCTACACTTATATCAAAAGAAGGTGGTGATTTTAAAGATATTATAAAACAGATCTGTAATGTTGTTGATGGACCTATCAGTGCTGAGGTGATTAGTGTTGAATACAGAGGTATGGTTGATGAAGCAATAGAGCTTGCAAAAATCCATAAAAATATAGTCATAAAGATTCCCATGACAGTGGATGGTATAAAAGCTGTAAAAACACTATCAAAGGAAGGTATTAAAACTAATGTAACACTGGTTTTTTCATCTTTGCAGGCTCTTATGGCTGCAAAAGCTGGAGCAACTTATGTAAGTCCTTTTGTAGGAAGACTTGATGATCTGTCCCAGGAAGGTATGGAGCTTGTCAGCCAGATCGTTCAGATCTATACAAATTATGGCTATGATACAGAGATAATAGTGGCAAGCATAAGAAGTCCAATGCATGTGATGGAATCAGCCTTAATTGGTGCTCATATATGTACAATCCCATTTAATGTTTTATCTAAGCTTTGTGGCCATCCTTTAACCGATAAAGGGCTTGCAGCTTTTTTAAAGGATTGGGAAAAAATGTCCAAATAGATCTTTAAATTATTATATATTTGATGATTTGGCAAAAAGATATAAAAAATTTATACTTACATTATAAAAGGAATCAGATTTTATATGCATCCAAATATTTTAACCTTGCTTAGAATAGCTGCAATTCCTGTTATTATTTTACTTATGTTTTTTCCAGGTAAATTGGCCTCTTTTTTATCAGCAATAACTTTTTCTGCAGCAGCAATAACAGATTATTTTGATGGGTTTTATGCAAGGCAAAAAGGTCTTGTTACAGACTTCGGTAAGGTTATGGATCCTCTTGCTGATAAATTGCTGGTATCTGCGGCCTTTATTATGCTGATTCCCCATGGTCGTGTATATGCCTGGGTTGTATTTCTGATAATAGGCAGAGAGCTTGCAGTTACTGGTTTAAGAAATATTATTGCTGTGAACAATCAGGATGTGTCGGCTTCTGTTTTGGGAAAATATAAAACAGGGTTCCAGATCGGGGCAATAATACCACTTTTGATCCATTATGAGTATTTTGGTATTGATTTTCATCTCATAGGAAGTTATCTAATATGGGTAGCTCTTGTTTTAACCCTGTGGTCAGGTGCAGATTATTTTATAAAATTCAGGAAATTATTAAAGATATAATTTTTTTCTACTTGACATTGTTTTAATATGCAGGTAAAAAACAACTCAATTGAGCGGGAATATCTCAGTGGTAGAGTGCGACCTTGCCAAGGTCGATGTCGCGGGTTCAAATCCCGTTTCCCGCTCCATTTTTTTTGGGCGGCATAGCCAAGTGGTAAGGCGTCGGTCTGCAAAACCGATATTCTCCGGTTCAAATCCGGATGCCGCCTCCAGCCTGATTTATAAATTAATTAGAGATATTTGAACAACTTAGCTGTGAAAGCAGTGAATTATTACAAAAATATAAATAATCATCTTGAAAAGGTTATTCAGCTGTTATTTGTTAGCATTTATAGTCAAAAAAGATGAAAAATTAGCCCGTTTTTTTTGTTAGATCAACGGTAAATTTCAAATAAGAAAATAATTAAAAATAAAAATTAATCAAAGGTCTCATTATTAAGGAAACTTTACCCAATAATAAGTATTTTTTCAACCTATCAGGTTAAATTAACCTGATACTAAATGGTTATGCATGAAATATAAAATGGTTGATATAGAAAAAAATAGACAGATTGGAATTCAACTAACTGATATCTTGAGTCGCCATCTCAGCAGATTAACACCAGTGGTCGTAATCCATGATGGTGATCAAATTATTGATCATGGGAGTGGAACCTTTTTGTTAATTTTTGACACTCCAGTAGTTGTTACCGCAGCGCACGTTATCAAAGACTATCCCAATGACATGATACATCTTGTTGGAACTTTTAAACCTTCGGATTATCGTTTAATTACTCCACTTGAGAAAGATTATATGGGGGGTAATATAGAGGATTCACTTGATATTGGATATCTCATCTTTTCTAATGAATGCATAATCCATTTTGGTGTTGAGTCTTTCGCGGCCATAGATAGGTTGGAGTTATTTCCACAAAAGCTTTCTACTGATTTAACGGTTTTCATCGGTATGCCTGAAGTTCTTCATGATCAACCATCTGAACGGGCTGATAGGTTCCAACCCTTTATGTATGCGGCAGGTATCGAAGATGACACTGATTGGTTAAAGCCCGGAAATAGGCAACTCGAACTTAACGTGGAATATCCAAACATTGTAAAGGATACAATCACTGGACAGGATGTTCAAACACATAATCCTTCAGGTATGAGTGGTGGTGGAATATGGCGAAGCTATATAAATAGTACTCCTTCGGTATATTCTGCTTCTAATTCAAAATTGATAGCAATTGGTACAGAGTGGAATCTATCGACAAGTAAAATTAAAGCTAATCGAATTGAGGCAGTTGTTCACTTGTTATCCTTACGATTTCCTTCTATAGAAAATTTACTTGATTGTCCAACAAATCAATAAACCCACCCGAGGAGTTCCGGAAACTCTTGAAGTTTGAGTGATCTCTGGTGACGTTCATAAAATTTCTTAAATTGATTTGCTTCTGATTTGTTCATGGTATACTCCTTTTTTTATAAATGCCCAGAAATGGATATATAACACAAATACAAGTTTATTAACAATTTTTGTTGAAGATTAACTAAATAAGGTTGATATTAACTATTTTTGTTGATATTTAACAAAATATGAGTGATATTAACCAATAATATTAAATAATATATGTTATATTCAAGAAAGTGAAGACAACTCTCTTACATGTTAAAATAAGAAAATAAA
>JASFBI010000231.1 GCA_030149595.1 Desulfobacterales bacterium | reverse complement strand
TTCAGAAAGTTCATCCTGAAGTTTCATCATTTTTTTCTGAAGCTTTTGGGCCTGCTTCATCATATTCCCCATACCTTTCAAAATAATTCCTCCTATAAATTTTTTATTTCAACAATTCTACCGTCAAAAATCTTAATTGTTTCAAGCACCAATGGGTTATTTAACCCACTGTTTTTTATATCTGCTTTTTTATTTTTTAACTCTTCTTTTGGTTGATCAACTATATTTATATTAAGCAAAGACCCTGTAATATCTTTAAATACAGCTTTTAAAACATCAATATTTTTTTGTCTGCAAACCATTTTATGGTTAAAAGCAGTTCCACCTATATCTATTTCAACATTTTTATCATTAATAGTTTTAATTATTGATTTTGTCAAATGAGCAGCAAGGGATGGATGATTTTCCGATATTTTTGTCCTTATTTTCTGCCATAAACTATTTTTATCAATACCTGATATATTTAATGGTTTTTGTTTTTGATAACCTGTATCTGTTTTAGTTTGTATCTCTGTTTTTTGAGATTTTAGTTGAGAGAGTTCAAAATTTTCTGTATTTATTTCAGGTTTCTCTTTTTCAGGCAGTACCTCTTTAAATACAGACTCTATTTTAATTTTATTTGCAAACCCATACAATTTATCAATTTTATCAATCAGAGAATCCATGGGCAAGGAGTGTTTTATCTGAAAAAGTTTAATAAAAAGCATCTCCATGATTATTTTAGGATCCTGAGAATATTTTATTTGCGGCTCATCTTTTATCAACATGTCAAGAATCTGAGTTAAAAATGTAGCAGATATCTTATCTGTCTGACAACACATAAGATCAATCTCATTTACAGGCAGATCTATAAGCACATGGTTTGATTTTCCCATTTTACAGATCAAAAGATTTCTGAAATGCTCAACAATAAATCTGTAAAATTTTTTAAAATCATAGCCCCTGTTATAAATATTATCTATAATGTTTAATATGGCCGGAACATTTTTGCTAAAAACATTTTCTGAAATATCAAAGAGAATTTTTCTATCAATAAGACTTAGTATCTCAAGTGTCTTTATATAAGTAATATCAGGTTCGGTGGTACAGATAAATACCTGATCCAGCAGACTTAGTGCGTCCCTCATACAGCCCTGGCTCTCTTTTGCTATTAAAGAAAGACTTTTTATATCTATTTGAATATTTTCCGCATTACATATGTATGACATATGATTAATTATGGAATTTAAATCTATTATTCTTAAATCATGACGCTGGCATCTTGATAAAATAGTTATAGGTATCTTATTTACCTCTGTTGTTGCAAACATGAAAATCACATGTTTGGGAGGTTCTTCCAGGGTTTTCAAAAGTGCGTTAAATGCAGCCTGGCTAAGCATATGAACTTCATCAATAATATATATTTTATACCGGCTGTGTGACGGAAGGTATTTTAAATTGTCCCGCAGCTCCCTGATTTGATCTACATTATTGTTTGATGCCCCATCAATTTCAAAAACATCAGGTGAATATGTCTCTTTTATTTCAATACATGATTTGCAGGTTTCACAGGGTACAGGAGTTGGCCCGTTTTTACAATTCAGTGCTTTTGCAAAAACCCTGGCAATTGTAGTTTTCCCTGTTCCTCTGGGGCCGCAGAACAGATGAGCATGTGCTACTCTGTCAGATGAAATTGCATTAACAAGAGTCTCTGTTACATGTTTTTGTTTTACAACCTGCTTGAAATTTTGTGGTCGATATTTACGGGCAAGAACTATATAGGACATATGAATAATAAATAAACAAACAAATAAAAATGGCGGAGAGAGAGGGATTCGAACCCTCGGTACCTGTTACAGCACACACGATTTCCAGTCGTGCACCTTCAGCCAGCTCGGCCATCTCTCCAGAAAACAAAATATCAGTATACCTATGGCAAAAAATTATTAAAAGCAATAAAAATTTATTAAAATAAATCATAAAAATGGCGGAGAGGGTGGGATTTGAACCCACGATCCCGTGGTCAACAGGATATCGCTTTTCGAGAGCGAGGCCTTCAGCCCCTCGGCCACCTCTCCTTACAGATAAAGTTTATTTATAAATATCTTCTCCAGAAAAAGTTGTCAATGATCTTAATAATTATTTTCTTGAATATAATTACCCTTTTTAGTATCAAAACTTTAGTAGTTGTGGAATATTAATTTGGATATAATCGGCATGGCTGGAGCATGGTTATTCGCATCGGCCACAACAAAAAATGAAAGCTCAATGATTATAGTCATTTGGACGGGCTTTCATATAAAAAATATAAAATTTGAAGGATATAAAATATTATGGCAGATGTAGCTCCTTTTTGCGGAATTCTTTATAATAAAGATAAAATAGATAATATGGCAAATGTTATGGCTCCTCCCTATGATGTTATTTCCCATGAGGAGAACAACCATCTGCATAATCTCCATGAAAACAATGTTGTACGCTTGATTTTGGGCAAAGAGATGGAGGATGACTCAGATGTGGAAAACAGACATACCAGAGCCGCAAAATTTTTTAACAAATGGATAAATAAAGATATTTTAAAAAAAGATACAGACAAAGCTTTTTATTTTACATCCATGGAATTTTGTCTGAAAAACAAACAAATTACAAGATTTGGTTTGATCACCCTGGTAAAATTAGAACCATTTGAAAAAAAAATAATTCTACCCCATGAAAAAACATTTTCAAAGGTAAAATCAGAACGATTAAATCTAATGAAAATATCCAATGCAAATTACAGTCAGATTTTTTCATTATATTCTGATAAAGGTAATATTCTTAACTTTTTAAAAGAGTGTGTGTCTTCTACTGCACCAGATATAGATCTTGTTTGTGAAAATAGTGAAAAACATAAACTGTGGAAGATACGACAGCCGGAGGCTCATGATTTTCTTAAAAAAAATTTTTATGAAAAACAGCTTTTTATTGCAGATGGTCACCACAGGTACGAAACAGCATTAAATTACAAAAACTGGATAAAAGAAAATACAGAAAATTTTACAAAAGATCATCCTGCTAATTATATAATGATGTATTTGTGCAGCATGGATGACCCAGGCCTTGTTGTATTGCCTGCACATCGCATGGTAGCCAGGGTTGAAAAAAATGTCAGAAACCAGCTTGTTGAAAAACTAAAAGAATTTTTTGATATTGAAACCATTACTGTTGATAAATCCACAGATAACAACACTGGCGAAAAAATAATGGCTATGCTCAATAAAAAAAACTCCCAGCATGCCATGGCCATGGGAATAAAAGATTCAGATAATATCTATATTCTTACTGTAAAACAGGGAGTTATGAAAGACCTTTTCCAAAACAAGATAGGAGCCGTGCTACTGGACTTAGATGTTACAATTTTAACACATCTTATTTTGATGAAGGTTATGGGATTTGATAAAACAGATTTAAATGATGAGACCCTCATCTCATACAGCAGTGATGAAAATAAAGCTCTGGAATCTGTTTTTTGCGGTGATTCTCAAGTCGCTTTTTTACTTAATTCCACAAAAACATCACAGGTTAAAAAAATTGCTGAATCAGGATTGACAATGCCAAGGAAAACCACTTATTTTTACCCAAAGGTACTTACAGGTCAGGTTTTAAATAGCCTTAAACCCTAATTACAGGCTTTAAAACAATCCTCTGCTTTTTGATAGAAACCTAAGGATTAAATTATTTTCATAACTGTAATTTTAAAAATAATTTAATCCTCCACTATACTCCTTGTCTTTTTTTTACTCGACTTATAATGGGTGACCCCTTTAATTTATTTATAAATGGACATCTCTCGCAACACACACGTTTCTTATCTTATTGTCAAGCACCACTGATCCAATGGACTCTGTACCTTGTCAATAATTTTGTTTTGACCAAAACCGATATCCTGGATCCTTAATCGAATACATTCCATCAAGCGTAACCCTGCACCATACAGCAGTTTTGCCATTAATAAATGGGTTCCTTTGAGCTTTAAAAACATGTCTTGAACTTCCTCTTTTGTCAAAACCGTTGGAGGGTGTACCTTTTTCTTTGAGGGTATAGCCATCATTTCTCCCTCAACAGGCATATCTAAAACCTCCCGATAAAGGAAAACCAGCGCATTTAAAGCCTGACGCTGTGTGGATGGCGTCACATTTCTTTTACTAACCAGGTTTGACAGAAAGGCTTCAACTTGCTGCATCCCCATTTCCCGTGGATGGGTCTTTCCTCCATAATAGTGGGTATACCTCCAAATCCATTGACAATACGTAACTTCTGTGCGATAGGCATAATGATGATAACGTAAAACTTCTTTGACTTGATCCAGTAATTTTGCTTTTGAATCAGGACGGAATTTGTATTTATTTTGCATGGTATTTACTTTAATATCGTAATAAGTGTAAAGATTTATCAATAAATGTAATATGTGTACTAAATATATATTTT
>JASFBI010000230.1 GCA_030149595.1 Desulfobacterales bacterium | reverse complement strand
TCTATTATAAATGCTTAAACTGTGCTGGCGAATATAATATTAAAAAGCTTTTGTATACCTGCCCAGACTGCGGGAAGATACTTCTTATTTATGATAAGAACTTCAAATCTTTAAAAAAAATACCCGGTAAATTATGGCAAAAAATCTTTGATTACAGAAAAATGCTTAAAATACCTGCATTAAAAGGTATTTATCTGTTTCATGAATTCATAGGTCCGATAATCCCCTTTGATTCTGTTATTTATCTCGGAGAAGGTCATACTCCAATAATTAAAGCCAATGAGTTCCTCAGCAAAAAAGCTGGAGTTAATTTCTATTACAAAAATGACGGTCAAAATCCAAGTGCTTCATTTAAAGACAGAGGAATGGCAAGTGCATTAAGCTATATCAACTTTCTCATTAAACAGAAACATGTTTCTGATGTTCTTGCCATATGTGCCTCAACAGGAGATACATCAGCTGCTGCTGCACTATATACCGCATACATGGGACCACTGATCAAATCAGCAGTATTACTGCCCCATAAAAAAGTAACTCCCCAGCAGCTCTCTCAACCTCTGGGAAGCGGTTCTTCTGTATTTGAAATTCCCGGAGTTTTTGATGACTGCATGAAAGTTGTGGAATCTTTATCTGAAAATTACAATATTGCACTGCTTAATTCTAAAAATGCCTGGCGTATTTTAGGACAGGAGTCATATGCTTATGAAATAGCTCAGGAATTTGACTATGATCTTAAAAATATAGTTATTGTTGTTCCCATTGGAAATGCAGGGAATATAACAGCTATTATGAACGGCTTTTTAAAATTTTATGATACAGGAATAATAAATACTCTTCCTAAAATTATCGGAGTTCAGTCAAATCATGCAAATCCTGTATACAAATATTATCTCGAACCGGATTCCAAAAAACGCAAATTCAAACCCATGGTTGTCAAACCTAGCGTAGCACAGGCTGCCATGATAGGTAATCCTGTTTCCATGCCAAGAGTAATTCATCTCGTTGAAAAATATAATATTACCGCAGGTTGTAAAAAAGTTTTTTTCATTGAAGTTTTAGAACAGCAAATTATGGATTGGGAACTTACAGCAAATAAAAATGGACATATAGCATGCACCCATGGTGGAGAAACACTCGCAGGACTGGTTGCAGCAAAAAAACAAAATTTAATTTCAGATAATGAGACAGCTATAATAAATTCAACTGCCCACGCTTTGAAATTTTCAGGATTTCAGGAGATGTACTTTACAGACAGCTTTCCTGAAGAATTTGAAATTTCACCTGACCCTGAACTAATTAACAAACCGACTTATATTCATCCAGAAGATCTATCCCATGTCCCGGAACCAGGAAAACCTTTAAAAGGTGAACATTTAAATAAATTTATAAAAAAAGTTTCAGAGGAAATAGCTGGCATTTTAAATCTTAAACAAATATAAAAACTCTCTCGCATGCCGACAGGCTGTTACAGAATGAAACAAAATATTTTCTACACACAATATAGCACGGTTATTTGCAAGAGGTACGCTGTATTGTGTATAATTTTTCAAAATCTGTATTTTGTAACAGCCTGTCAACAGAAAAAATAAACCTGCATCATCTTATAAAGGAAACTGAAAATGGGTAAAACTTTCCTCTGTTTATTATCTCTATTATTCATAATATCATGCTCTAATAACCATGAGCTTATTGTAAAACAGGCAAAAGACAGAACAAACTTGGGGGTAGCCTATATGCGTGAAAACAAATTTTCTGAAGCATATAAAGAGTTAGAAGAAGCTAAAAAACTTTATCCTGATGACCCTTTTGTTCACTACTGCCTTGGAATTTTTTACTATAAAAAGAAAAACTGGGACAAGGCCATGTCAGAATATAAAATAAGCCTTAAACTTAAACCTGATTTTGCAGCTGCCCACAATAACATAGGCATTGTCTATTTATATAAAAAAGAGTGGAATACAGCAATTTTTCATTTTAAAAAACTCATTAATGACTATGTTTACGCCACGCCTCAATTCCCTTTAACCCATTTGGGAACAGCATATTATAATAAAAAAAAATATCATCTTGCTCTTATGTACTACCATAAAGCATTGGAAATAGATCCTGATTACGCAGGTGCTTTAATTGGCAGTGGCAATGTTTATATGGAACTAAAAGATTACTCAAATGCTCTCTCTTTTTTCAATAAAACAATTGAAAAAAAACCTCATCCGGATTTTTTAGAAAAAGCACATGCACAAAAAAAGAGAGTTTTAAAATTAATGGGAAAAGAGACATCTCCATAATCTACGCTTTCACATTTTATTTTATGAAGAAAATATTTTTTGACATATAGAGTCTGTTTTGCTAACCTATTGGGTAATTATATAAAAATTTCAGTTTAAGTTTATGTAGTACCTACTTATCTCTTTAATACCCATCTAAAACAAAATTGACAGGTTAAAGACTTATAATATCCAAGTTTAAAATTTGCTTTTAAAAAACCGGAGTAATATATGTCTTTTCTTAAAAACTGGCCATATAAAACAAAATCAATATTAATAGCTGTTTTGTTTACGTTATCTTCATTATTCTCCCTTTTTGGTATGTATGAAATAAATAAAACAGCTGAAATAACCAAACTTGAAAAAGATAATGTGTTCTATAGCTTAAAATTGGAGCTTGCACTTTATAAATATTTCGATTTACTACAACAAAAAACACCGGAAAGTATCAAAAAAGCACATAAACTGCTTACCCATGATTATAAAGACCCTTCCCATATAAACATACTCCAGTATGCAGACAGACTGTTAGAACAACCTTACAAGCTGTTTAAAATCATATCTAAATTTGACATATGGTGCATGCAAATCACTGGATATAAAAAAGCCATAGATATTGTGTATAAAGATATAGAAGATGTTAACAAACTAATTACTTTTTTAAACAAGTTAAAAAATAGCAGCAATCAAATTCAATTTAAAAAACAGGCATTTCTGCATCTCTCAACAATTAAAAAAAACGAATCTGATTTCACTCCTTTATTACAAGATATGTTACAATTAATCCAAGACAGTGCGTTTTTTTTCTCTCTTTTCTTTCTTTTTATATCCCTGTGCAGTTTTTTTATTATAATCAAAATAACCATAGGACCTCTACATATTCTAACTAATTATGCAAAAAAAATCTGTTCAGGAAATCTTGATATAAAAATCGAAATAAATCAAAAGGATGAGATAGGAAAACTTGCAGATTCTTTCAAAAAAATGACAGAAACACTTAAAAAAAAAGAGTTGATAAATAAAAATATACTTATTGAGACAAAACAGCAAAAAACAAAAATTGCACAAAAACATGATGACTTAAACGCCATAATAAATGCTTCTTCAGAATCACTGTTTCTAATGGATACAAACAGAAAGATTCTTGTTTCAAACAATACGACTGCACAAAGATTTGCGAAAAACACACAAGATATAATAGGTAAAAAAGCAACTGACTTTTTTTTGGATGATAATATGGTAAAACTGATAGATAAAACATTAGATAAGGTCATGCATTCACAAACCCCAGAGGAGATACTATATACAAGAAACAATCGATATATGGAGACTTCCATATATCCGGTATTTGACAGCAGTGGCAGGGTAATAAAATTTGCTGTCTTTGCCTGTGATATAACAGAGAGAAAAATCAGCGAAAAAAAACTTACAAAACAGACAAAAGAAATTTCCCAGAAAAACATGGAGCTTGAAAAAAGCAGCAAAATCAAATCTGAGTTTCTTGCAAATATGAGTCATGAAATACGCACACCAATGAACGGAGTAATCGGTATGACAGATATTTTACTTGATACAGATTTAGATGATGAGCAAAAAGAGATAGCTCAAATAGTAAAAAACAGTGCAGATTCACTACTTGCAATAATAAATGATATATTGGATTTTTCCAAAATTGAGTCTGGGAAATTAACAATTGAACAGATTGATTTTGATTTATACAGTATGCTTGACAAATCTGCTGCTCTAATAGCTTATAAGTTTGCAGAAAAAGGAATCAGTTTTTCCGCATACATTCATCCAAAAGTAAACAATCTGGTAAACGGAGACCCTGGCAGAATTCGTCAAATAATACTTAACCTTGCAAATAATGCAGCAAAATTTACAGAAAAAGGCAAGGTAATAATAAAAGGAGAACTGGATTATGAAACAGATGACAAAATATCTGTTAAATTCAGTATAAGTGATACTGGAATAGGAATAGCTGAAAAAAACATAAAAAAGCTTTTTCACTCCTTTTCACAGGTAGATACTTCCATAACAAGAGAATTTGGAGGAACAGGCTTAGGCCTTGCCATTTCCAAACAACTATCAGAGTTAATGGGCGGGGAAATTGGTGTTAACAGTACAGAAAACAAGGGGTCTGTTTTTTGGTTTACAGTGGTCTTAAACAAACAGAAAAAAACAG